>NZ_JBFTZL010000002.1:0-139149 GCF_056406825.1 Arthrobacter sp. P1_A5
GGCTGCGGCAGCGCCGGCTGCCAGGCCGGCGGCTGCACCGGCACCGGCGGCGCCCACGACGGGCAGCGCGGACGTCGCCGACGTCGACTTGTCCTCCGCGGCGCTGGAGCCAATGACGCTGGTGGCCGCTGTGGGGACGTCGACGGGGGCCGTGATGGGCCCGGTGGCTGCCTCGAAAAGCAGCATGCCCGGTACGGCTGCGTGTGCGGCGGCGATATCACCGTTGCGGATGGCCTCGGCCGCCTCGGACAGCTTGATGGCGTCGGCCGGGCGGTTCTTCGGATCCTTGGCCAGCATGGACATCAGCAGGGCGCGGACGGGCCTGGGCAGTGTGTCCGGCAGCGGCGGAGGCGCGTCGTTGACCTGGGCCAGCGCGATGGCGATCTGGGATTCCCCGGAGAACGGCCGGTGGCCCGTGAGGCACTCGTAGCCGATCACGCCGAGGGAGTAGATGTCCGAGGCTCCAGTGGCAGTCTGCCCCGTGGCCTGTTCGGGTGCCAGGTACTGGGCGGTGCCCATCACCTGGCCGGTCTGGGTCAGCGGAACCTGGTCGGCCAGGCGGGCGATGCCGAAGTCGGTGACCTTGACGCGGCCGTCGGGGGTGATGAGCAGGTTCCCCGGCTTGACGTCGCGGTGCACGAGGCCCTGCGCGTGCGCGACGGCCAGGGCCCGCGCCGTCTGCGCGATCATCGAAAGCGTGCGGTCCGGGGACAGCACCTGTTCGTGCTCGATGATGCTGCTCAGCGGCTGCCCCGGAACCAGTTCCATGACCAGGTAGGCGGAACCCTCTTCCTCGCCGTAATCGAAAACGTTGGCGATGCCCACGTGGTTCAGCAGGGCGGTATGGCGTGCCTCGGCGCGGAAGCGCTGCAGGAATCCGGGGTCGCCCGTGTATTCCTCCTTGAGCACCTTGATGGCGACGATGCGGCCAAGGATCAGGTCTTTGGCTTTCCAGACTTCTCCCATGCCGCCGATCGCAATGCGCGTGGTCAGCTGGAATCTGCCGCCGAGGGTGATTCCCGAAGTAGGCCTCACTTATTCAACACCGCCTCAAAAATCTTCTTCGCGTTCGGACTGGTTAGATTTGCGCCAGTGGTGATGTCTACGCCTTCCATGACGATGGTGACGGCCACTTGCGGGTCATTTGCCGGGGCGAACCCGGTAAACCAAGAATTGTTCAGGCCGTTGCCGAGTTCTGCGGTACCGGTCTTGCCGGCCACCTGGACACCGGGCACGGCCGCACGGTGTGCGATGCCGTCGTCGACGACGCTGACCATCCACTCGTTGACCTGCCGTGCGATCTCCGGACTCGTGGCGGTGCGCAGGGCCTGGGGTTTCGGTTCGCTGATCGTCCGCAGGTCAGGGGCGCGTACGGCCTTGATCAGGTTCGGCTGCATCTGTACTCCGTCGTTGGCGATCGCCGCCGTCATGGTGTTGATCTGCAGCGGTGTGGCGCGGACGTCGCGCTGGCCGATCGAGGACTGCGCCAGCCCGGCGTCGTCCAGCGGTTCGCTCGGGAAGAAGCTTGGGGCGCTGTCCAGCTTGAGCTGGTCGCCGAAGTCCTGGCCGAAGCCGAATTTCTCCGCCTCGTCCCCGATGGCCTTCTGCCCCAGGTCCAGTGCGATACTGGCGAACGGTGTGTTGCAGGACTGCTGCAGGGCAAACGCGAACGACGCCGTCGTGCGCGTGTAGCAGTTGCCGCCCGCGTAGTTGGGCAGCTTGTAGTCGATGCCCGGGAAGGACATCTCGGCCGGGTTGGGCAGGTCGCTGTCCTTGTTGTACTTGCCCGATTTCAGCGCCGCAGATGTGTCAATGAGCTTGAACACCGATCCCGGTGCCAGCAACTCGCCCGTGGGTCCAGAGACGTTCTGGTTCAGGTTGATCCCGGGGACCTGGTTCAGCTCGGTGTAATTGGCCTGTTCGGCGGCCGGGTCCTGGGTGGCAATCAGGTTGGGGTCATAGGACGGTTTGGACACCATGGCCAGGACCGCGCCGGTCTTCGGGTTGGTGACCACGATGTGCCCGCGAATGCCGTCCGGGATGAGGTCGTAGGCAAGCTTCTGGAGTTTGGGGTCCAGGGTCAGCTCCACGGACGCGCCCTTGGGCTGGTTGCCGAGGAACAACTGGCCCACCCGGTCCAGGAACTGCTGGTCCGAACTGCCGGCCAGGACATCGTTCATCGACTTCTCGAGTCCGGTGAGGCCGTAGTTCTTGGAGAAGTAGCCGGTGACGCCCGCGTAGAGCTCGGGCTGGGAGTAGGTCCGCTGGAATTTGCAGCTCTCCGTGGCGGGCACGGACTCTGCCACCGGGGTGCCGCCGACAATGATCGCACCGCGGTCGTTGCAGTAGTTCTGCAGGATGGCGCGCCTGTTCCAGGCGTTGGCCTTAAGCTCGTCGGCGCCAACCACCTGCACATAGCTGAGCGCGCCGAAGACCAGCACGAACATCGCGATGGCGGCAATCCATGAATTGCGGATGGCCTGGTTCACAGCTGTTTCACCGCCTCGGTGGGTGCGTCGGGACTGTTTCGGGGATCCGGCGCCGGTTTGGCAGGCAGCACGGGGAAGTTCTTGCGCGCACCGGGTTCCTGGCCGGGCGGCAGTGGCGTTGTATCCACCGGGCCGCGCGCGGAGTGCGAAATCATGAGCAGCAGACCCACAATGATCCAGTTCGCCAGGAGCGAGGACCCGCCGGCGGCGAGGAACGGCGTCGTAAGTCCGGTCAGCGGGATCAGGCGCGTCACGCCGCCGATCACCACAAAGCACTGCAGCGCGATCGCGAAGGAGAGCCCGGTGGCGAGCAGTTTGCCGAACGCGTCGCGGGTGCCCAGCGCGGCGCGGAAGCCCCGGGTGAACAGCAGCAGGTACATCAGGACGATCGCGAAGACGCCGATCAGGCCCAGCTCCTCACCAAAGGAGGCAATGATCATGTCGCTGTTGGCGAAGGGGACGAGGTTGGGCCGGCCCTGGCCGAGGCCGGTGCCGACCAGTCCGCCGTTGGCCATGCCGAACAAGCCCTCGACAATTTGAAGGCTGCCGCCGAACTGCCGGCCGTAGACCTCATCGGTGAACGCGTTGAGCCAGCCGTCGATCCGCAGGGCCACGTGCGAGAACACGCGGGCAGCGACGAAGCCGCCGACGGCAATCAACACAAGGCCGATGATCACCCAGCTGATGCGGCTCGTGGCGACGTAGATCATGACGAGGAACAGGCCGAAGAACAGGATCGAGGATCCGAGGTCACGCTGGAAGACCAGCACGCCGATGCTCACGAGCCAGGCGGTGATCATGGGGCCCATGTCCTTGAACCGTGGGAACTGCACCGGGCCGATCTTGCGGCCAGCCAGCAGGATCAGGTCCCGGTTCGACGACAGATAGCCGGCAAAGAAGATGGCCAGCGTGATCTTGGCGATTTCACCCGGCTGGAAGGTCATGGAACCGATCTTGATCCAGACGCTGGCACCCAGGACCTCTCCGGCGGAGATGCCGGGAACCAGCGGCAGGATGAGGAGCACGGCGCTGATGGCCAGGGAGATATAGGTGAAGCGGCGCAGGATCCGGTGGTCCTTGAGGAACCAAATGACCGCGATCGCGACCGCCATGGCCACCAGGGTCCAGCGCAGCTGGTTGTTGCCGGTGTCTTCGCCTACCCTGTCCAGCCGGTGGATCATGGCCAGGCCCAGCCCGTTAAGGGCGACCACGAGCGGAAGTATTACCGGGTCGGCATATTTTGCGCGGAGCCGCAGCACCACATGGAAGGCGAGGGCGGCCAACGCCAGGAGTCCGGACTGAAACCAGAAGTCGGTGTCGAACGCTTTTTGCCGGTCCACGCCCACGAGCGCCTGGGCACCAATCCCTACGGCGAGGGCGAGGACCAGGAGGACCAGCTCCACGTTTCGTCGTGGCCTGGGCACGGGGTCGATGGGTGTCATTTGGCCCCCTCGCAATTCGTAGTCGGGGTGGCGGATGGCGACGGCTTGGCCGCTCCAGGGGAGGCTGTGGCACTTGGCGACGCCGTGGAGCCCGGCTTGGCCGTGTTGCCGGGGGAGGGGGTGGCGCCGGCGGCCGTCGCTGCGGGGGACGGGGTGAGGCATTCATCGGCCGGGGCGGTCGTGCCGGTGCGTTCCAGGTTTTTGACGATTCGCTGCGCGTCGTAGAGGTCGCGGGCGGGCACAGTCAGGCGCACCCGCTGCTGCGAAAATTCGGGAAGGTCGGACATCTTGATATCGGTTACCGCTTCGAGAGTGGAAAGCTGGATGGGCCCGAGACGCTGGGAGACGCCGTTGAAGATGGCCACATGCTGATCGTGTTCGCCGATGTAGTAGCGCGTCTGGGTCCAGGCGTAGCCAAGCCAGAGTCCGACGGCGAGCAGCGCGACGATCGCGGYGGCAATGGATACGGTGAGCCACCGGCGCGGCCGTCCGGCGGGCCTGAAGTCGTCGGCCTCCTCGCGGTCCTGTTCGGACTTGTGCGTGAGGACCGTGGCCGCGCGGCGGGCCACGGTGCGTCCGGCGATGGAAGGAATGGAACCTGATTCCGCCGCTGCGGCGGCGGCCCCGACAAGTTCGTGCGGGCGCATGGAGAGTTCTTCCCGCAGGACTTCGGCCGAGAGATGTTCACCCAGATGCGGGTCGGTGGTGGTCTCGGGCTCCTTGCCCTCGGCAGCCTTCTGTGCGGCGGCGCCCGGCGGCTTGCCGTCGGCCGGGGACCCTGGGGCGGGGTCGGCCGGCGGCGGCCCTGAGGCTCCTGCCGCGGTGGCCAGCGCGGCGGACCCGGTGTCTTGGGCGGAGTTGTCCTTCTTTACGGACCCGCCGGGGGTTTTCGCGGCACCAACGGTGCTGCCGGCCAGGGACCCGGCCAGGGTTCCGGCCGGGGCCGCGGGCGCTGACGTCCCGGCGGCCGCTGCGGGCGCGGGCACGACGTCGACGGCGGCGGTCCGGACGTCATCACGGGTCGGCTCGGCAATGTCGAGTACCACCACGGTCACGTTGTCCGGGGCGCCGGCCTCCAGCGTGAGTTCAACCAGCAGTTCGGCGCATTCGCCCAGGTCCTTCGTCTCCCGGACGGTGCGCTCCACGACGTGGCCGGCCACATAGTTCAGGCCGTCCGAGCAGAGCAGCCATCGTTCCCCGGCCTGGACAGCCAGTGTGTCAAGATCCAGCTCCGGGCTGGCATCGACGTCCCCCAGCACGCGCATGAGGACGTTCTTGTGCGGATGCGTTTCGGCCTCTTCGGGGCGGAGCCGGCCCTCATCGATGAGCCGCTGGACAAAGGTGTGGTCGACGCTGACCTGTTCGAACTCGCCGTCACGCAGCCGGTAGGCCCGGGAGTCGCCGATGTGGGCGAAGTGGAGCTTTCCTTCGGCGAGGAGCAGGGCCGTGACCGTGGTACCCATCCCGGCAAGCTTGGGATTCATGTGGACCAGTTCGGACAGCAGGGAGTTGGCCGTCTGGATTTCGTCGGCGAGGACGGTGCCGGGGTCGCCGTCGTAGTCGTCATGGTCCAGATGGATCATGTCCAGGACGGTCGCGGCAGAGGCGACGTCGCCGCCGGCATGGCCACCCATGCCGTCGGCAACGACGGCGAGGTGCCGGCCGACGTAGGCGGAGTCGTCATTCTTGGCGCGTATGCGGCCGACGTCTGAGCGCGCGGCGTAGCGCATGATCAGCGGCCGCTTCGGGGCAGTTGTCTTGCCTTCGGCCCTGTCTGCGGGAAATTCCGGGGCAGCCACGGCTACGGCCTCAATTCGATGACCGTCTTGCCGATTCTCACGGGGACGCCCAGCTCCACCGGGAGGGCCCGGGTCAGCTGCTGGTCTGCCAGATACGTGCCATTAGTGGAGCCGAGGTCCTCGATGAACCAGCGGCTGCCCTGCGGGAACAGGCGGGCATGGCGGCCCGAGGCGTAGTCGTCCTCCAGGACCAGGGTGGCTTCCTGTGCCCGGCCCAGGAGGATGGGGCTCGCCGCGAGGGCGATGGTGGTGCCCTTCAACGGTCCCTCGGTCACGATCAGCTGGCGGGCCTGCTGTTTGACGGGGGCCGGCGGCGGTTCGGCAAGGGAAGGATTCTTGCGCACCTGGCGTGCCGTGGGGGCACCGGCCGCCGCCTTGCGGCCGATCATCAGGTCGCGGCGCATGGCCGAGACAATACTGAAGATCAGCACCCACAGGAGGATGAGGAACCCGAAACGCAGGGCCGTGATGGTCAATTCGCTCATGCGCGGCCGCCTGGGTGGGCGGGCAGTAGGCGGAAGATGATTTTGGTTCGTCCCATCATGATCGTGGCGCCGTCAGCAAGCTCCGAACTGCCTACGATCTTTTGGCCGTTGACGTAGCTGCCGTTCGTGGAGCCGAGATCGATCGCCTGAGCCGTGCCAGGCCCAGTCCGGATTTCCAGGTGGCGGCGCGAAACGCCGGTGTCGTCAATAAGGATGTCTGCTTCGGAGGACCGTCCGAGGACGATTGAGGGCGCGTTCAGCGAATAGCGCTGGCCGTCGATGTCCAGTACAGGCTGAAGCTGTGCAGGCTGGCGTGTCGGAGCCGCGGGTACATTGCCGTGAATGCCCGGCTGAGCCGGGACGGAAGGGGCGGAGGCTTTCTCGGTCCGCGAGGTGATGTCGAAATTCCCGGCGCGGTGCTCCTCATCGCGGCGGAAACTGATCCGGACCGGGCCCTGGAGGGTGTACCCCTGGCTGCGGACATGGTTGATGACGACGTCGCACAGCTCCTCCGCGAGCGGTGTGCCCCATTCCTGGGCGCGCTGGAAGTCATCGCTGCTGAGGAGTACGTCAAAAACGTTAGGGGCCAGGGTGCGTCCCGCGGCAATCGTGATGGCCTTGTTGTCCACCTCGGTGCGGAGGCGGCTCGCGATCTCGACAGGCTCAACCTGGGCGCGGGAACCGGTGGAGAAGACTCCGCGGACGGCCTTTTCGATGCCGCGCTCGACTTTGTCCAGCAATCCCATGGTCCTTCTCCTTTCCTGGTGGCTGCGGGGCAGCGTTCGTTCCGGAACTCGGTTTCCAACTTTTGCGAGCCCGCGCTCAGCGGACACTCCTACATCAGATACTACTGGGCGTGTCTGGGAATGGCCTCAACGGACGCCGCCGGGGCGACGTCAAAATGAGTGCCCGCCGCGCCCTGACGTGCGCGGACACCGCCGCCGGGACGGCCGCGGCGGGGTCCCCGCGTGACGCCCGGCGGCGGGGCAAACGTGGCCGGCAAACGACCCCAATCAGTGGGCTCTGGGGCTCGATTGGTGTTTTCCGGCAGTTGTCCGTTATGCTTGATCTCGCTGCTTTTGCGAGGTTGGCGGTCCGGGAAACCGGCCCTATCCGAGTGGAAGAAGTTGCGCGCGAGTGGCGGAACGGCAGACGCGCTGGCTTCAGGTGCCAGTGTCCGAAAGGGCGTGGGGGTTCAAATCCCCCCTCGCGCACGCAATCGAAAGAACCCCGGTCTTGGACCGGGGTTCTTTTGTTTAACCCACGCGGGAGAACCGGTGTCGGGGTTTTCCGGTTTCCCCACATTCGAAGGCTTCCTCCGGCGTGTTGCGCCGACCCGCCGGTGTGGTGCGGCGCCGGTCTGTCAAAAGTGGGGAAACTCCGCGGTGGACTACTGCTGCTGGACCGCTAGGCTGCCCGCAGCGCCCCGAGCCCGGCGAGAAGTGCCTCAAGTCCCAGCCGGAAAGCGACGTCGGCCGGTTTCTCATGGCCTTCCCCGGCCAGCCGCTGGACGGCGGCGGTGAAATGCGGTGTCGACGCGGCCATGGTGCCGGAATCGAAGATGTCCGCGGGTGCCGTGACGTCGTAGGCGGAGCCAAAGATGAACGATTCGATCGCGACAATGGCCGGGACAATGCGCTCCTGCGGAAAGCCTGCGCGGCTGAAACCGGCACTGACGGCCTCGTACATGGCCAGTGTCTTGGGCGCGTCGGTCACGGGCAGTACGGCAATGACGGGAATCAGCGGGGTGTGCTTGGAAAATACATCGCGGTAGCTCCAGGCCCAATCCCTCACGGCCTGTTCCCAGTCCCCGGCCTCGAAGGCGGTGACGTCCACGAACGAGGTCAAGTGGTCCTGGACGAGGACCAGCACGTCCCGTTTGGACGAGACATGGTTGTACAGCGCCGAGGGAGCCACGTTGAGGGTCCGCGCCAGGGCAGCCATGGTGAACCCGTCGTAGCCGCTCTTGCCAATCAGCTCCAGGGCCGCCACGGTGATGCCGTGCTGGTCCAGCACGGCCGCGGCGGGCCGTCCCGCGCGGCGGCGGGGCCCGGCGGTGGGGCCGTGCGCATCGGCGGGGGCGCTGGTTGCTGCCGTCATTCCGGCCCTTTCTTCTCTGCTTGGCTTCTCGGTTTGGCTGGCGGGTTGGGGGTGAGCCCGTTCTGCCCCTACTTTACGGGCGAAATTCATTAGGCGGAGGGTCTTCCCCGAAGCGTGTGGACCGTCTATCATTCTAAATGAACGTCATTCATTTTGTGGTCCGCATCACTCTAGCGGCCACGGGGAGGAACATCATGCTGGAACTTGACCGCGACGTCGTCATCGTAGGAGCCGGCCCGTCAGGCTTGACCGCCGCCCGCGAGCTGAAAAAGGCCGGACTCAGTGTGGCGGTGCTCGAGGCGCGGGACCGCGTGGGCGGCCGGACCTGGACCGACACGGTTGACGGGGCCATCCTCGAGATCGGCGGCCAGTGGGTCTCGCCGGACCAGACCGGGCTCCTGGGGCTCCTGGATGAGCTCGGACTGCAGACCTATTCCCGCTACCGCGACGGCGAATCCGTCTACATTGGCGCGGACGGCAAGCGCACCCTGTACACCGGTGACACCTTCCCGGTCAGCGAAACCACCGCCGTCGAAATGGACAAGCTCACGGCATTGCTGGACTCCCTGGCCGCGGAGATGGCTCCCGAGGAGCCGTGGGCCCACCCCCAGGCCCGCGAGCTGGACACCATCTCCTTTCACCACTGGCTGCGGCAGAACTCAACAGATGAGGAAGCCTGCAACAACATCGGCCTGTTCATCGCCGGCGGCATGCTGACCAAACCGGCCCACGCCTTCTCCGCCCTGCAGGCCGTCCTCATGGCTGCCTCGGCGGGGTCCTTCACCAACCTCACGGATGAGGACTTCATCCTGGACAAGCGGGTTGTCGGCGGGATGCAGCAGGTTTCGCTGCTGCAGGCCGCGGAACTGGGCGACGACGTCGTCCTCGGCAGCCCGGTCCGCACCATCAACTGGGCCGATGACGCGAGCGGCGGCTACCGTGTCACTGCTGTCTCCGACCGGGCCACGGTGAACGCACGTTTCGTCATCATGGCCGTGCCGCCGAACCTCTACACCCGGGTGTCCTTCAACCCGCCGTTGCCCCGCCGCCAGCACCAGATGCACCAGCACCAGTCACTTGGCCTGGTCATCAAGGTCCACGCCGTCTACAGCAGCCCGTTCTGGCGCGAAGACGGCCTGTCCGGAACCGCCTTCGGCGCCGGCGCCATTGTGCAGGAGGTCTACGACAACACCAACCACGAGGACCCGCGCGGCACGCTGGTGGGCTTTGTCTCGGATGAGAAGGCCGACGCCATGTTCGAGCTCAGCGCGGAGGACCGCCGTCGCGCCATCCTCGAGTCGATTGCGTCCTTCCTCGGCGAAAAGGCCCTGGAACCCGAGGTCTACTACGAGTCCGACTGGGGTTCGGAGGAATGGACCCGGGGGGCTTACGCCGCCAGCTACGACCTTGGCGGACTGCACCGCTACGGCAAGGACCAGCTGACGCCGGTCGGGCCGATCTACTGGTCCTGCTCGGATCTTGCGGCCGAGGGCTACCAGCATGTTGACGGCGCCGTCCGGATGGGGCAGCTCACGGCGGCCCGGATCGTCGCTGCTGCGGACCGCGCGTCCGTCGCCTCTTAGAAAATCCCAACAATTCAGTTGAATGCAGTCCAGATCAGTTAGGAGAGCGGCCAGATGCGTTACGTAGTGGGGTATTCAGCCAATGCCAGGGGCCATGATGCGGTCAATCTGGCCGTCTCCCTGGCGCTCGGGCGTGGAGCGAGCCTGGACCTTGTGCTGGTGGTGCCCGAAGTGCAGCAGTCCGGGCACGCCCTCGCACCGAAGGCGGGCTTCGAAAATCTGCTCACCGAGCAGGCCCAGGAGTGGCTCGACCAGGCCCTGGCGCTGGTTCCATCCAGTGTCCCGGCGCAGGCCCACATCCGCAGCCATGATTCCGACGCGCACGCACTGATCGAGGCGGCCGAGGAACTGGGCGCGGACATGCTCATCATCGGGGCCACCAGCACCGGGCTCTTCAAACGGTTCACGATCGGGTCGGTGGCCAGTGCACTGCTCCACGCCTCGCCCGTTCCGGTGGCCCTGGCACCGCACGGCTACCACCGCCAGGAGGCCTTGACCCGGATCAGCTGCGGGCTCGGAACCCGGGCCGGCGCGGAGAAGCTGCTCGAATTCGCCCTGGGCATGGCGGCGAACCGGGACGTGCCGCTGCGCGTGGTGTCGCTTCTGGCTCTCGACGGCGATGCGGCCGATTCAGCCGACGCGGCCCGGGAGTATGCGGCCAAGTGCCTTGCCGACGCACTGGCTGCCGGCGGGCCGGCAGTCCCGGGGGAGGCGAAGGCAGAGGTCCCGGGGGAGGCCAAGACGGAAGCGCAGGTAGAGGCGAAGACGGAAATCGTCGTCGCCCACGGGCGCAGCATCGAGGAAGCCGTGGACCGCCTGGACTGGGAAGACGGCGAGGTCCTGTTGATCGGATCCAGCCGGCTTGCCAAGGGCCGCTCCATCTTCCTCGGCAGCACAGCGGGCCGCATTCTGCGCGCCCTGCCGGTGCCGATGATCGTGGTCCCCAGCGACTATGAACTCAAGCACCTCAATCATTCAGCGTCGAGTGACACCCCCCGAGAGGCACAACAATGAGCGCAGACCATGCGATGTCCAAGCCGTCGCAGACAGGACAGCAGACAGGACAGCACACCGGATCGCAGACCGAACAGCAGCACGGACTGAGTGAAAAGGGCCTGAAAGCCGGATCGGTGGGGCTCATTGGCGCCGTCGTCATCGGCATTTCCTGTATCGCCCCGGCATACACCCTCACGGCCGCCCTGGGTCCCACCGTGGCCGAGGTCGGCGTGCAACTGCCGGCGATCTTCCTGGTGGGCTTTGTCCCCATGCTGCTGGTGGCCTTCGGCTACCGGGAGCTGAACAACGCAATGCCCGACGCCGGGACCTCCTTCACCTGGGCCTCGCGTGCGTTCGGACCCTGGATTGGCTGGATGGGCGGCTGGGGACTCATCGCCGCCACCATCATCGTGCTCTCGAACCTGGCCGCCGTCGCGGTGGACTTCTTCTACCTCATGCTGGCGCAGATCTTCGGCAATCCCGAACTCGCCGACCTCACTACCAACCTGCCGCTGAATATCGCGACCACGCTGGTGTTTATCGCCCTCGCGTGCTGGATCTCCTACCGCGGCATGGAAACCACCAAGACCGTCCAGTACGTTCTCGTGGGATTTCAGTTGCTGGTCCTCGCCTGGTTCTCGGTCTCAGCGTTCAGCCATGTCGCCAACGGAACCGCCTTTGACGCCACGGCCATCTCCCCGGACTGGTTTAACCCGTTCGCCGTGGGATCCTTCTCCGCCTTCGCCGCCGGCGTTTCGCTGTCCATCTTCATCTACTGGGGCTGGGACGTCACGCTGACCATGAACGAGGAGACCAAGAACCCGGAGAAAACGCCGGGACGTGCCGCCACCATCACCGTGCTGGTCATCGTGATCATCTACATGACGGTTGCACTGGCCACGCTGAGCTACGCCGGCGTCGGCGACACGGGGCTGGGCGCCGGAAATCCGGAGAACCAGGGCAGTATCTTCGCCGTCCTGGCGGGACCGGTGATGGGCCCGTTCGCCATCCTGATGTCCCTGGCCATCCTGAGCAGCTCCGCCGCGTCCCTGCAGTCCACATTTGTCTCGCCGGCGCGCACCCTGCTGTCCATGGGCCATTACCGGGCGCTGCCGCAGAAGTTCGGCAGGATCAGCCCCACATACAAGTCGCCGAGCTATGCCACGATCGCCTCGGCCGTCGCGGCCGCCGCGTTCTATGTCATCACCCGGACCACGTCGGAAAACGCACTGTGGGACACCATCACGGCCCTGGGCATGATGATCTGCTTCTACTACGGCATCACCGCGTTGGCCTGTGTCTGGTTTTTCCGCGCCGAGGCGTTCAGCGGAGCGAGGGCCTTCTTCTTCAAGTTCCTCGCGCCACTCCTGGGCGGCGTCATCCTGCTGGTCATGTTCGTCAAGACCGCCTACGACTCCATGGATCCCGCGTACGGATCAGGGTCGTCGATCGGCGGTGTGGGGCTGGTCTTCATCCTGGGCATGGGCGTCATCCTGCTGGGCGTGGTGCTCATGCTGGTCATGGCCAAGCTCCGCCCCGAGTTCTTCAGGGGCCAGGTCCTGACCCGCGGGCACTGAGCCCACTGCCGGTTCAGGGAAGATCCCGGGAAGGTCTCCGGCCGGCAGCCATTGGAAAGTAAGCACACTTACCAATAGGCTGTCCGGAGGGGGACCTTCCTCCGTCGGAACCAGAACGAGGTGAGAGCATGTCGGATGCCGAAAGCATCAGCAAGGTCACGGACATCATCAACGATTCGCACATCGGAATGTTCACCACCATCAATGAGGCAGGCGCGCTCGTCAGCCGGCCACTGGCCGTCCAGGAGGTCAAGGACGACGGCGACATGTGGTTTTTCACGTCGGCGACCACCTCTCAGGTGGCCCACATCCGCGCCAACCCGGCGGTAAACGTCTCCTTCGGCAAGCGCACCGAGTGGGTTTCGGTGGCCGGGACCGCTGAAGTGGTCACTGACCGGCAACTGATCCACGACATGTGGAATCAGGTGGTGGAGGCCTGGTTCCCGGACGGCCCGGACACCCCTGAGGTGGTCCTGCTCCACGTCGACTCGGACTCCGCCGAGTACTGGACCAGCCCGGGCGGCACGGCGGCGACCGTGTTGCAGTGGATCAAGTCCAAGGTGACCAACAGCCGGATGAGCGTCGGCGACAGCGGCACGGTCGAGCTGTAGCGCGCTGAACCGCGCCACCGTCCGGTCTCACCGGTGGATATAGCCGCTTGATATCACCGCTCCGTATGATCGCTCAGTATCACCGCTCTGGGCCGATGACGGCCGGTCGGGACCGGACTGCTCCTAGTCAGTGATTTTCAGGCCGGTGCCCCAGTTAAAGGTTGGATACGCAGGGCTAACCTGCAGCGCCATGACCAGCAGCATGAAGCCCTCGAGTTCGCGGGCGTGGCGCAGTCCGCCCACCTGGAGCGGACGCAGCCCGGCGGCTTCGGCGAAGACCGCAACCTCGTTGCGGGCCTCTTCGGAGTCCGAGGCGATGAAGACATCCATCGGCTGGCCACCGGCTTCCCCGGACCCGAGCGGGCCGGCGAAGGTGGTGTTGAAGGCTTTCACCACCCGTGCGCCCGGGAGCAGTGCGGCGATTTCCTCCGCCGCCGACGTCCCCGGGTCGACCACCAGCGAGTCGAAGGTTTCGGTGTCAATCGGATTGCTGATGTCCACCACCGTCTTGCCGCTGAGCGTGTCGCCGAAATGCGTGGCAACTTCCTTGGCCGGGCCGAAGTACAGCGCGAGGATGACGATGTCGCCCTCGGGAACCTCGCTCAGGCCGCCGGAGTTGGGGGTGCCGCCAAGTTCAGCAGCGAGCTTGGCGGCATTCTCCGGCGTCCGGTCCAGGATCTGGACGGAGCGCCCGGCGGCGACAGCCCGGGTCCCGATCGCCCGTGCCATGTTGCCGCTGCCGATGATCGTGATGTCAGTCATGATGGAACCTTTCCAAGGTGGCCGCGAACTGCCGGATCGGCAATTCCGGGGAATCAGCCGTGCGCGTGGTCCGGGCCACGCGGCCCGGCGGCGCTGACGCCGGCCGCGCGTTCGGCGGCAGCCAGGGCATGTTCCAGCCGTTCCACGGCCGGGGCGTAGGCGGCATCGGTGCAGGCGCGGTCCGTACGGCCGCCGAGGCCCTCGGCGGCCTTGATCGCCCGGATCAGTGCCGCGGTTTCCGGTTGCCGGGTATCGCTCATCGCGGGATAGTCAATCGAGAATCCCGGATCCAGTTCGTACCGCTGCCACCGGGCGAGGGCGCTCCGGTGCCGTGCGGCGGCCGCCTCGTTCAAGAGCCGGGTTTCCCGGCTGGCCCGGCGGGTTTCCTGCCGGCGGAGCAGCCGGGGTGCCGCAGCCACGGCCGCCAGGGCAGCTCCCGCGGCCAGCATCCCGAGGGCCAGTCCGGCCCAGGGCCATGTGGAGGAGGCCAGGACGATGGCGGGGACAATGACGGCGAGTCCGGCGAATGCGTCCCAAAACGCGCCGTCCGCGCCTTCGGAAGGCCCGTCGTCGGCCGCCAGGTGCTTGCGGGCGAAATAGACCGCGGCGAACGCTGCCCCGGCAACCAAAATGGCGAGGGCCAGGAACTGCCAGGCCGCGAGGGCGCCGGATAGTGAAAGCGTCATTGCACACCTCCCCGGAACGGTCCCGGGCGGGCGCTGTTCCGCTAGTTCCATTGGAATCCCTGGCGGCGGGGCCGTCAATGCCTGCCGGGCCGGGGCAATGCCCGGCGCCAGCGTGGACGCAAACCCGGGCGCCAAGGCCCCGTGCGGAGGCCGCGTCGCGGTTCCTACGCCGAGCCTCCCGGCGTAGCCTAGGGGCCATGCGACTGAAAATGTGCAGTATCCACGTCAAGGATCCAGCCTCGGCCCATGAGTTCTACACCGGCACGCTGGGCTTCGAAACGCTGATGGCCATGCCGGAGCACAACCTCTACATCATCAAGGATCCGGATGGTGACGGAGGCGCCGGACTGCTGCTGGAACCCAGTGACAACCCGATCGGAGCGGCCTACATGAACGGTCTTCACGACGCCGGAATTCCCGCAATCGTCTTTGGCGTGCCGGACGTGCGCGTCGAATACGACCGGCTGGCGGCCAAGGGCGTGATGTTCCAGGGGGAACCGTCCGAAGGGCCCGGCGGAACCAGTGTGGTGTTGGATGACGGCTGCGGGAACTTCGTGCAGCTGCACCAGGACTAGATGCCGGACCACCGCGCCCTGACTCTGCCTAACGGCTCGTCTTGTCCTTGTCCGGGTGCTCGTCGCCGATATGGCCCGGCGCGTTGGCGGCCAGGACCCGCGCCACGAAGGAGGCATACTCCTCCATGTAGTGGCGCAGCAACCCGGCCGTAGCCTCGTCCTTGACCTCGCCGTCCTCGCCGTAGGCCTCCGGGACGAAGCGGATGTACGCCTCCGGCGCATTCAGCTGCGGCGCGTCGAGGAAGCTCAGCACGCTGCGGAACGAGGACTGCATCACGGCCGTCCCAATGCCGCCGGGGGAGGCGCCGATGATCCCGGTGGGCTTGCGGGCGAAGGAGTTGGTGCCCCAGGGCCGGGATCCCCAGTCGATGGCGTTTTTGAGCGCTCCGGGGATGGACCGGTTGTATTCGGGCGAGACGAACAGGATGCCGTCGGAAGCCGAGATGGCATCTTTGAGGGCCTGCCCAACRGGTGGGAARGCGGCATCAAAATCCGGGCTGTACAACGGCARATCCCTGATGGGGATCTCCGTGAACTCCARTTCCGCAGGYGCAAGCCGRATCAGCGCCCTGGACAAAGTGCGGTTGATCGAATTGCTCGAGAGGCTCCCGACAAAATATCCGATCTTGAAGSCCACTGCCTTGTTCCTTCCCGATACGCCGCCGGTGGCAGGTGAATTGGGATACGGAGGGGATCGGACCGGCGGCCCCGACCCATTCCGCGAGCGTAGTCCTGTGTCCGCGGGATGAAAAGTGGCGCCGGGAGAAAGCGCGTGCCGCTATTCGGCCTTGGCGCGGGCTTTCTTGGCGTCCTTCTTGGCGGCCTCGTCCTTGACCCGCTGGGCCTCGGCGCGGACGGCGGCGTGGGTGGCGCGCTCGGCCACCAGCCAGGCCGGGGGAGCCTGGAGCAGTGCGGTGATTTCCGCCGTCGTCAGCGCTTCCTCAACACCACCGCGGGCCAGGCCGGCGATGGAGACGTTGAGCTTCTGCGCCACCACGGGGCGCGGGTGCGGGCCGTTGCGGCGCAGTTCCGCGAGCCACTCCGGCGGGTTGGCCTGGAGATCGGCAAAATCAGCGCGGGTGATGGTTGAATCCTGGAACTCCTGGGGTGTCGCCGGCAGGTAGATGCCAAGCTTCTTGGCAACGGTGGCCGGTTTCATGGACTGGGAGTTTGCAGAGGTCATAGTCCAAGGGTATCTGCCGGGATGCCCGCAGGGCACCAACCCAGTACCAACTCAGTACCAACCCAGCACGGTGCCGCCATCGCGGCGGACCGCCGCGCCACCCCGGGCGGTACTGTGAACATGTGTCCGCAGCAGAAGAACCATCCCAGACCCCCGACGAAACCGCCGTCGTCCCAGCCGTTGCAGTCGGGCGGGAGCTGCGCTTCGCGTACGTGGCCGGTGTGACACCGGGCAAATGGATCCGCCGCTGGGAGGAACGGATGCCCGAGGTTCCGCTGCACTCCTTTATGTCCGACGACGGCGCGCAGCTGTCCGTGCTCCGCGACGGTACCGCGGACCTGAGTTTCGTCCGGCTCCCGGTGGAACGCGAGGGCCTCAGCGTGATCCCGCTCTACGAGGAGCAGCCGGTGGTGGTGGCACCGAAGGGGCACGAGGTCTCCTTGTTTGAAGAAGTGGACCTGGCGGACCTGTCTGCCGAGACGTTTCTCGATGTGCAGGAGCTCGGCGGACCCGCGATGGCCCTGCAAGTGGTGGCCTCCGGTGCCGGGCTGGTGATCCTGCCGATGTCCGTGGCCCGGCACTTCAACGTCAAGGACACCGTGGCGCGGAAGCTCACGGGCGCGCCCGGCACGGAGATTGCCCTGGCCTGGCCGAGCGACGCCACGGACGAGGTCATCGAGGAATTCATCGGTATTGTCCGCGGACGCACCGCGGCGAGCTCGCGCCAGCCCTCGGCGCAGCAGGAGAAACCCAAACGCGAGCCCAAGCCGGACCGGCGCGGCACCGGAGCCGCCAAGAAGCCCAAGGTGGCGCAGCGTTATGCGCCCAACCCGGACAAAGGCCGCGGCAAGGGATCCCGGAAAAAGGGCAAACGCTAGGCACGTGGAGTCGGACGCTCCTGGCGGCGTTCTGTGATCGCTGGGTGTCTCCTTCCGGGAGGACGCGCCGAGCGGCTGGTTGGTGAGTGGTGGTGGATGTACTTCCCCGACCGCGCGGAGGAATCGCGCTCAGCCCCTCGTCTCGTACCTGGTCAGGACCACGCCGCCGGGAAACGTCCGCGTCTCCACCAGGTTCAGGTTCACCCAGCTGTCCAGCGAGGTGAAGAACGGAGTGCCGCCGCCCACCAGGACCGGATGGGTGACTAGCGCGTATTCGTCGATCAGCCCGGCCCGCATGGCCGCCCCGGCGAGCGTTGCGCCGCCGACGCTCATCGGGCCGCCGTCGCCGGCCTTGAGCCGGGTGATCTCGGCGATCGCGTCGCCGGTGACCAGGCGGGTGTTCCAGTCGACGTTGTCGACCGTCGAGGAGAACACCACCTTTGGCGTGTCCCGCCAGTTCCGCGCGAACTCGATCTCCGCCGGGGTGGCGTTGGGCTGGTGGTCGCCGGTCGGCCAGTAGGAGCTCATTGTCTCCCAGAGCTTGCGGCCGTACAGTGACAGGCTGCTAGCCCGCTCCTGGTCGAGCCACCACTGGAACAGTTCGTCGCTCGGCGCGCTCCAGCCGATGTCGTCGCCGGCTGCGGCGATGTAGCCGTCCAGGGTCAGATTCATGCCGTAGATCAGTTTTCGCACGGCGCCAGCCTTCCGTTTTGTCGTGGTCGAGGGGCGTCATTGAACTCTGTCGTCCCGCATATGATCGGCAGCATCCTGTCCCTCATGGAGCCACCGTAACTGCCCATGATCTGGTTGCCATAGCCTTCGGTCCGCGATTCAACTGAGCTGCCCGGTGAAGGATCCCCTATCGGACTGCTAGGAAGCGTCCTGGGCCTCGGCTGGCAGCCCTGGCTACTGATTCCCTGGGCCACCGTTGGCGCAGCGGCAGCCATCGCGCGTTGGGCAATCCGCAATGACGTCCTTGCCTCGAATTCTGCAGCTGACCCGACCTGACCGCCCGCTGCACGATCGGTTTGCGGCTACTTTCTGTCTCCTCGTTTGCCGGGGCAGGCACCCCATGTGAGGCGGCCCTAAACCGGTATCAGGTCGATGTGAATCAGAGCTGTCCCCTGGCCTTCCGTACCAGCTCCGCGATGAGTCAAGGCACAGTGTCCGACGGCTCAGGCCCCACTCATCCTTAGACGCGGGGGCTGGCCTGTGGGCTGGCAGGTGCCGCCGCACTGGTCCTTATAGCCAGACGGAGCAGTCGTTCGAGAGCTGCCGAGGATCTCGCAACTTCAATTACACCGGCGGAGGATCTCGAATGAATTCGAGTCCTCTCGGATCAACAGCAGGGCTGAGAGTTCTGCGAATGAAGGGCTGCCGCGGTGGGGGATATCTCAGGGCACGCGAATTGAGTCCTCAGTCCTGATTCTCGGGAAACGGAGGAGGGCCGACGATTTCGATGCCACCGTTTATCCGCCCTGATTCGCGAATGCGCTCAAAGTCCACAACGCCCGGCTTATTGCTCGAGCCGAGGGGTTCGCTGGCGCCGTCGTAGAACGCCTGCGCGCTGCCGGGGGTGTGGAGGCACAAAACACGGGTCCCGTCCTGAAGGACTTTGAACGCGTGGGGGACGCCGCGTGGTGCGATGGTTACCCCGCCCGTAGTGACCCGGTGCTCCTCTCCGTCAATGTTCATCAAGATCTCTCCGGCCAGGATGTACATGGTTTCATCCGAGTCCGGATGGGTGTGCATCGGTGTTACCTTGTCGAGAGCCATCTCGTCCTCAAACATGAGGAACGCTCCGCCGGTTTCGTCTTCCGTCGCCTTCCATGTGTGTATCCCTCCACCGAAGAACCAGCGCCTGGCCCCTTCCCCGGGTTGCAGGACGAGTGCTGATGCGGTCTTATTCGTCTCCATGGTGCTCGCCTCGATGAGTGGTAGGAAGACTTATGGGACACCTGTCCCATAACAAGACTCATGTATCATGAAGATCATGTCAAGGGCTTACGCGGACGTTGGTCGGATCGGGCAGAAGCGCCGCACGCTGGACGCTTTGATCGGGGCGGCGCGCTCTTTGGTCGCGTCCGGCGTTTCGCCGACGGTGGATGATGCGGCGCAGGCTGCGGGCATAGCGCGGAGTACTGCCTACAGGTATTTCCCCGGCCAGCGGGAGCTACTGGCGGCCGCCCACCCGGAAACGGCACGCATGTCGCTGCTGCCGGAGTCTCCGCCTCCGGGTGCGGCAGAGCGGCTGGACGCTGTGGTGGCCGAGTTCACCAGGATCATTGTTGATACCGAAGCCCAGCAGCGCACCATGCTGCGGCTTTCGCTGGAGCAGGCAGGCGGTGAAGTACGTGGCCTTCCCCTCCGGCAGGGACGGGCGATTGCTTGGATCGCTGAGGCGCTTGCGCCACTGCAGGGACAAATGACGGATCAGGACATTCATCAACTGGCCCTTGCCATCCGAAGTGCCATAGGGATCGAGTCCCTGGCATGGCTGACAGACGTTGGAGGTCTCAGTCGGGAAGAGGCCATCGACTCCATGCGATGGACGGCCCGGGCCCTTTTGGCCCACGCTCTGACGGCCGGACTTCCAACCCGCGAATAGGTTCCCGCCTTGCCAAGTCCGTTTCAGCCGTCATTGTCCGAGTTATCCGTTCGCCCGGTGGTGGCCTCGAAACCTATGCCATGCAAGACGGCACCTGCCGCCGGAAACTGCGACCTCGAGCGATCACAGTTCGCCGCCACATAGCGCCGGACTCCACACGCTGGGCCGCAACCCGCTCCCAGCGTGGTCTGCTACTTGGCGCAGGCGTCCTGAAGGGCCTTGACGGATTCGGCCGGAACCTGGTCGCCGGAGTCGGCGATCTGGCGCAGCGGGGTGGTGATCTCTGCGGGTGCACCCGCGGCTTCCGCGCTGCTGACAAGACCGCCCAGCAGTTCCTTGTCGCTGGCGCTGACCAGGCCGTTCTTCACGATGGTGCAGGCCTGCTTCTTAACTTCATTGCCGGCCGCCGTCGCAGCCTGTGACGCCCCGTCGTTGACGGCCTTTTCGGTAGCGTCCTGCACTTGCCCACAGCCGGTAAGCCCGATCAAGAGGGCGGCAGCGGCAAGGGCGGCGAGACGTCGTTTCATCCACCCACCCTAACAAGCGCGGCTTGTGCCGGCCTGAGGAAAAAGGGCAAACGCCGGGCCGTAGCCCTGTGGGCACCGGCGCGCATAGGCTCGGTGAGTGGACATCGTCGAGTTCCTGACCGCACGCATTAGAGAAGACGAAGCCGCCGCCCTGAAGCTGCTCGGCGACCCCACACTTGCTGTCTCCGGCGAGTGGTATGAACGCCGCCTGCTCCGTGAGTGCGAGGCCAAGCGCCAGCTCATCGGCATCATTGAATCCGCACGCCAGTCCGTGCTGGCCACGTTGGTCAGCCAGGAACCCGCCGACGCCGGATGGGTGCCGGACGTCATCGAATGGACCACGCTCTCCCTGCACACCCTCGCGCTGCCGTATGCGGACCACCCCGAATTCCAGGCTCACTGGCGGATCGCCGGATAGTCCCGTCAGCGGTTAGCTCCTGAGATGATGACGGGTCCCGGAAACCTGCAGGAAATCTCCGCGGCCTACTCTGGTCACACCGCGGCTTCTGCGGTCCGCCAGCCGGTTCGGTTCTTGAAGGGATACCGTCATGCACCTCTTGCCCCGTGAGCAGGAAAAGCTCATGATCGTGGTCGCGGCGGATCTCGCCCGCCGCCGCCAGGCACGCGGACTGAAGCTGAACTTCCCCGAGGCCGTCGCGGTGATCAGCTACGAACTGATCGAGGGCGCCCGGGACGGCCGGACCGTTCCGGAGCTCATGAGCTACGGAACCACCATCCTTGGCCGCGACGACGTGATGGAGGGCGTGCCGGAAATGATCCACGACGTCCAGATCGAAGCAACCTTCCCGGACGGCACCAAGCTCGTCACCGTCCACGACCCGATCCGTTAGGAGCTTCGATGATTCCGGGAGAATACGTTCTCAGTTCCGCTCCGCTGGTCATCAACGCCGGCCGTGAGGCGGTGGACGTCGCGGTGACCAACACCGGAGACCGGCCCGTCCAGGTGGGCTCGCATTATCACTTTGCCGAAGCCAACTCCGCGCTGCAGTTTGACCGGGCGGCCGCCTACGGCCGCCGGCTGGACATCCCGGCCGGCACGGCCGCGCGGTTCGAACCCGGGGACAGCAGGACCGTCCGGCTGATCGAGCTCGCGGGCAGCCGGGAAGTGTACGGCCTCAGCAACGCCGTCAACGGCACACTCCGCAAGACCGAACTCCCTGTTTCCGGACTCCACGTTCCCGAAGGGGAAGGTGACGCACAGTGAGTTTCGAGCTATCCCGCAGGCAGTATGCGGACCTCTACGGCCCGACGACGGGCGACGCCATCCGCCTGGCCGACACGGATCTGTTTCTTGAGATCGAGAAGGATCTCACCGTTTACGGCGAGGAAGTGGTGTTCGGCGGCGGCAAGGTGATCCGCGACGGCATGGGCCAGAACGGCCAACTGACCCGTGATGCGGACATTCCGGACACCGTGATCACCAACGTCGTGGTGCTGGACTACACCGGCATCTACAAGGCCGACGTCGCGCTCCGGGACGGCCACATCTTCCGGATCGGCAAGGCCGGCAACCCGCAGATCACCGACGGCGTGGACATCGTGATCGGCGCGAGCACCGAGATCATTGCGGGCGAGCGGAAAATCCTGACCGCCGGCGGGGTGGACTCGCACATCCACTTCATCTCCCCGGACCAGGTCCCCGCCGCCCTGTGCAGCGGCGTGACCACGATGATCGGCGGCGGCACCGGTCCCGCCGAAGGCACCAAGGCCACCACGGTCACCCCCGGAAAATGGCACATCCAGCGGATGCTGCAGGCCGCCGAGGGGCTGCCCATCAACATCGGCCTGTTCGGCAAGGGCCACGCGTCCGCCGTCGAACCCCTGGCCGAGCAGATCCGCGCCGGCGCGATCGGGCTGAAAGTCCATGAGGACTGGGGCTCCACCACGTCCTCGATCGACACGTCGCTGCAGGTAGCGGACCAGTACGACGTCCAGGTGGCCATCCACACCGACACCCTGAACGAGTGCGGCTTCGTGGAGGACACCATCCGGGCCATCGACGGCCGCGTGATCCACACCTTCCACACCGAAGGCGCCGGCGGCGGCCACGCCCCGGACATCATCAAAATCGCCGGGTTGCCCAATGTCCTGCCGGCGTCGACCAACCCGACCCTGCCGTACACTCGCAACACCATCGAAGAGCACCTGGACATGCTCATGGTCTGCCACCATCTGAACCCGGACATCCCGGAGGACGTGGCATTCGCGGACTCCCGCATCCGCGCCGAGACCATCGCCGCCGAGGACGTCCTGCAGGACCTGGGCATCTTCGCGATCACGTCCTCGGACTCCCAGGCCATGGGCCGGGTGGGCGAGGTGATCATCCGCACCTGGCAGGTGGCGGACAAGATGAAGAAACAGCGCGGCGTCCTCAAAGACCCCCAGAGGGACGACACAGGGGATAGCGCAGCCGGCAACCACGGCGCCCCTTCCGGCCTCGGCGCGGAGAGCGACAACTTCCGGATCAAGCGCTACGTGGCGAAATACACCATCAACCCCGCCATCGCGCAGGGCATGGCCGACTCCATCGGCTCCGTGGAGGTCGGCAAATTCGCAGACCTGGTGCTCTGGGATCCCGCGTTCTTCGGGGTGAAGCCGGACCTTGTGCTCAAGGGCGGCCAGATCGCCTACGCCCTCATGGGTGACGCCAACGCCTCCATTCCCACCCCGCAGCCGCGCACCATGCGGCCGATGTTCGCCGCCTATGGCAAGGCGCTGCAGCAGTCCTCCATCACCTTCCTCTCCCAGGCCGCCATCGACGCCGGGGTCCCGGCGGAGCTCGGACTGGAGAAGGTCATCCGGCCAGTGTCCGGAATCAGGAACCTCACCAAGGCGGACCTCAAGCACAACGGCGCCACCCCTGATATCGAGGTGGACCCGGAAACGTATCAGGTGAGCGTCGACGGCGAGGACGTCACCTGCGAGCCCTCAGACGTGCTGCCMATGGCGCAGCGCTACTTCCTTTTCTAGGCTTCCAGAGGAGACCACCATGATCATCGAAAAGGTCCTCGGCAACACCCACGACCTCCCTCCCGGTCCGGACCCCTACTTTGGGCTCCACCGCGAGAAGGTGGTGCTGCCCAGCGCCCAGCTGGTCAAACGCATCCAGCGCGTTACCACCGACCACGGGAAGGAACTCGGCATCCGCCTCCCCGCCGGTTCCGGGGACCTGCGCGACGGCGACATCCTGCACGTGGCCGACACCAACATGATCGTAGTGTCGGTGCTGCCCACCGACGTCCTGGTGATCGCCCCGCGCTCCATCCATGAGATGGGGATGGTGGCCCACTCCCTGGGCAACCGGCACCTGCAGGCCCAGTTCTTCGACGCTTCCTCGGAGTACGGGGCGGAGGTGATGGTCTGCCAGTACGACCACACCGTGGAGGACTATCTCAAACACGTCGGAGCGCCCTACGACCGCCAGGAGCGCGTGATGCCCGTACCCTTCCGCCATGCCGAACACTCGCACTAGTTTTCTCTTCCGCGGCTGGGGCGCCGCCAGCGCTGCGGCGGGTGATAGGGGTCGTGCCCGCTTCGCGGTGCCCGCCACGCCGCGACCCCTATCACCCGCCTTCGCAGGTTCGACTGCTTGCCTTGCGTCGTGGAGCCCGTTATGACTTACCAGTTGGCGTTGCAGCAGCTGACGGATTCCGCTTTGCCTACCGGGGCGTTTGCTCACTCGCTGGGGTTTGAGACGTATGTGGAGCGCGGGCTGGTGCACGATGAGGAGTCCTTTGGGGTGTGGCTGGCGGCGTTCATTTCGCAGCAGCTGACGTACTCGGACGCCCTGGCAATCCGGTTCCTCTATGAGGACGTTCCGGTTGCCGAACTGGATGCGTTGTTGACCGCCCAGTTGTTGCCCCGGCAGTTGCGCGAGGCCAGTACCAAGATGGGCGGACGTCTACTGGAGATCGGCGCCGAGATCTTTCCGTCCGCAGATCTGGCGGAGTACCGGAAGCTGGTGGGTTCCGGCCGTGCCGCCGGGCATCAGCCGCTGGCGTTCGCCGTCGTCGCACGGTCCCTGAACGTACCGCTCCCCGAGGCCCTTGCCGCTTACCTGTTCGCCGCGGGGACGTCGTTGACGCAGAACGCCGTCCGGGCGATCCCGCTGGGGCAGAACGCCGGCCAGCGGATCCTGCGGAAGGCCGCCGACGGCGTCGCCGCCGCTATCGAGCGGATCAGTCACCTCACGCCTGATGACTTTGGGGCCGTCAGCCCGGGGCTGGAAATTTCGCAAATGCGGCACGAACGCCAGCGCGCCCGCATGTTCATGAGTTAACCGAGCTACACACGAAATATGTCTGGAGAAGAATATGTCTGAGCCCGTCAAGATCGGCATCGGCGGCCCGGTGGGTGCCGGCAAGACCCAGCTCGTGGAGCGGCTCACCCGTCACATGAGCCGGGCGATCTCCATGGCGGCCATCACCAACGACATCTACACCATCGAGGACGCCAAGATTCTCGCCGCCAACGGGATCCTGCCGATCGACCGGATCATCGGCGTTGAAACCGGCGGCTGCCCGCACACCGCCATCCGCGAAGACACGTCCATGAATACCGCCGCCATCGAGGAACTGAAGCAGCGGCACCCTGACCTGCAGGTGATCTTCGTGGAATCCGGCGGCGACAACCTCTCCGCAACGTTCAGCCCCGAACTGGTGGACTTTTCCATCTACATCATCGACGTGGCCCAGGGTGAGAAGATCCCGCGCAAGGCCGGCCAGGGCATGATCAAGTCCGATCTGTTCATCATCAACAAGACCGACCTCGCCCCCCACGTGGGCGCGGACCTGGCCGTCATGGAGCGGGACTCCAAGGAATTCCGGGGCGAGAAGCCGTTCTGCTTCACCAACCTCAAGACCGACGAGGGGCTGGACCGCGTCATCGACTGGGTGCGGCGGGACGTCCTAATGCTCGACCTGGCGCCGTGAGTGCTCCCGGGGTCAGTCCCGGCGAGCTAACCGCTGAGGCGGCGAGGCCGGATTTTGGGGCCGCGGCGTGGCGGGCACCGCGAAGCGGGCACGGCCCCAAATCCGGCGAAGCCGCTGGAGCCAACCAGAGCGCCCGGGAACCGATGGGTCAGCTCGAACTCGTGGTGGCCGAGCGTGGGCGACGTTCTGTCGCCACGCACCAGTTCCATCGGGGGGCTTTGAGGGTTTTGCGGCCGCATTACTTGGATGGCAGCGGGCAGGTTTGTTATGTGCTCGTCAATCCGGGCGGGGCGTATTTGGGGGCTGACCTGTATGTGATTGACGTGGAGGTGGCCGATGGGGCGAAGCTGCTGCTCGCCACGCAGTCGGCCACCAAGATCTACAGAACTCCGGGATCCTTTGCCGAACAGCGGATGCGGTTGCGGCTCGGGGAGGGGGCTCGGCTGGAGCTCGCCCCGGATCAGGTGATCGCCTACCGGGAGGCCAGCTACCGGCAGAATACGCACGTGACGGTGCGGCCGTCGTCGAGCCTCGTCATGGCCGAAATTGTGACCCCGGGGTGGTCGCCGGACGGGGCCTCGTTCCGGTACGAGGAGCTGCGGTTGCGGACCGAGATCCGGGTCGAGTCGGAGGCGTCCGTCGGGGAGGCGGGCGGGCTGCTGGCCCTGGACAACGTGCTCATCCGGCCGCCCCTGGGCGATGTAACGGGCCTGGCGTTCATGGAGGGCTTCAGCCATCTGGGGTCGCTGATCGTCGTGGACCCGCGGGTGGACCAAGCCCTTGCCGACGAACTCCACGAGATCACGGCCGGGCTCGGCGCCCATACCGGCATCTCGCTCACCGCCGCCGTGCTGGGAACGGCCGGGCTGGTGCTGAGGTCCCTCTCGAACAGCACGGAGGAGCTGCGGCGTGTTCTGGGAGCCGCCACCGCCCTGCTGCGCAAGCGCTGGTACGGCCAGGACCCGCTGGATCTGAGGAAGTACTGATGGCCGGGACCCAGCAGAGAGCCGCGCAGCCCCGGCTTCGGCCGCTGACCACCCGCCGGCGGCCTGATCACAGCCGGCGCGCCCCCTCTGCCGGCAGGACGGCGAAGACATCGGGTGCCTGCAGCCCCCGGACGGCGAAGCCGGCCAGGACCGCGGACCGGACCTGATCGGCGTCGTCCACTGGAACCAGGGCGATGGCGGAGCCGCCGAACCCGCCGCCGGTCATCCGGGCCCCGATGGCCCCGTTGGCGCGCGCGGTGTCAACGGCCAGGTTCAGTTCCGGGCAGGAGATTTCGAAGTCGTCCCGCATGGAGCGGTGGCTGGCGTCCAGCAGGTCTCCGATTGCCAGCGGCCCATGGGTCGTGAGCAGTTCCGCGGTCCGGGCGACCCGTTCGTTCTCGGTGACGATGTGCCGGACCCGGCGGAACGTCACGTCGTCGAGGATGCGCGCGGCCCGCGGCAGATCGGCGGCGTCGAGGTCGCGGAGGGCGCCGACGCCCAGGACCCGGGCGCCCCGGACGCAGGAGGCCCGGCGTTCGGCGTACCCGCCGGTGGCATGGGCGTGCGAGACCTTGGTGTCGATCACAAGGCAGAGAAGCCCGGACTCCGCCAGGCCGAGCGGCACCGGGTGCGAGCTGAGGTCGCGGCAGTCCAGGTAGACGGCGCAATCCCGGGTGCCGAGCATCGACGCGGACTGGTCCATGATCCCGGTGGGGGCGCCGACGACGTTGTTTTCGGCCCGCCGCCCGATGTCCGCCAGTTCGGCTCGGTCCAGGCCCGCTCCGGTGAGGTCGGACAGGGCCAACGCGACGGCGCATTCCAGGGCGGCGGAGGAGGACAGCCCGGCGCCGACCGGGACATCGGAGGTCACGTACAGGTCAAAGCCCGGCACCGTGATGCCGGCCCTTTCCAGCTCCCAGGCCACGCCGGCCGGGTACGCGGACCAGCCGGCCGCCTGGTCCGGAGCGAAGGTATCGAGATCGAATTCGACCGGGTCAGCGGCCGCGAACGCCGAGGCCAGCCGCACGGTGCGGTCCGCCCGGGCCGACACGGCCACGGTGGTGGAGCGGTTGATGGCGAACGGCAGGACAAGGCCGTCGTTGTAGTCCGTGTGCTCGCCGATCAGGTTGACCCGTCCCGGCGCCTGCCACACGCCGTCGGCGTCATGGCCGAAGTGGCCGGCGAAGGCGCGGGTCAGCGTGTCCGCCAGGGCCGTTCCTGCGGTGTCGGTGGTGGTCATGCCGTTCCTGTCCTGGCGTCCCGGAGCCGGGCCGCGACCTCTTCGGGAGTGGTGTCGTTGATGAAGGCGCCCATGGCGGCCTCGGAGCCGGCCAGGAACTTGAGTTTGTCCGCGGCCCGCCGGGGGGAGGTGAGCTGCAGGTGCAGGTACCCGGACCGGCGCAGCACCGGGTCAAGGGGGGCCTGGTGCCAGGCGCTGATATACGGCGTCGGGCTGCCGTAGAGCCTGTCGAGGCGGCCCAGCAGGTCCGGATAGAGGACGGCGAGCTCGTCACGCTCGGCGCCGGTCAGCGCGGCGAGGTCCGGAACCTGGCGGTGCGGGACCAGATGGATTTCCAGCGGCCAGCGTGCCGCGAACGGCACGTAGGCGCTGAAGAATTCGCCCTCGAGCACCATCCGGGCGCCGTCGGCACGTTCGCTCGCCAAAATCGCCCCGGTCAGGGTGGCCGTCCCGCCCGCCGCCTCATGGAACTGCCGGGCGGCCGCGGCCATCACCGCGCTCCTCGGCGTGACGTAGGGGTAGGCGTAGATCTGGCCGTGCGGATGGTGCAGTGTCACGCCGATGTCCTGGCCGCGGTTCTCGAAACAGAACACCTGCGCCACGCCGGGCAGCGTGCTCAGGGCCTCGGTGCGGTGCGCCCAGGCGTCGATCACGGTGCGCACCCGCCGGGTGCTGAGGGCGGCGAACGTCCCGGTGTGCTCGGGCGTGAAGGCTACGACCTCGCACCGGCCGCCGGCGGTCCCGCGGGTACCCCAGCCCGGCGCTGCCGGGGCGGCGGCGAGATCCGGACCGAGCGAGGGGAAGCGGTTTTCAAACACGGCGACGTCGTAATCCGCCGGGATCTCCGAGGGCCGCGCGTCGGTGCTCGGGCACAGCGGGCACTCGTCCGCTGGCGGAAGATGCGTCCTGTGTTGCCGGTGCGCGGCGACCGCCACCCATTCCCCGGTCAGCGCGTCGTACCGGATTTCCCCGGACGGGCCACGCTCGGGAAGGTCGCGGCGGTCCCTCGACGGGCGCTGCAGGGGATGGGAAGTATCGTCGAAATACAGGAGTTCACGCCCGTCGGCGAGGCGCGTACTGGTCACCGCGGACACCGACGCCGGGGCGTCGCTGCGGCTGATGATGCTGGTCATGGGGTTCCTTCGAAAGTGAGGGGACGTGCGGCGCCCGACCCGGAAGCAGGGGGCGGGACCGGACGGTCAGAGGGCCTGGACGTGGAGGAGCAGGGCGTGCTCCGGGTTCAGGACCGGCAGGGGCAGGCCGACGTGCTGCAGGAAGGCCCCGGTGGCAACCGCCCCGTCGTCCAGCCAGGCCGGCGGCCGGATCTGGGAGAAGGTGTGCGCGTAGTCACCGTCGAGAAGGGTAGGCAGTTCGGCCCGGACGCGGTAGTTCCGCTTCGGGTCAAGGCCCGGCAGTGAGGCCAGTCCGGGGACCTCAGCCGGGGCGGAGGCCAGGGACACGGCAGCGAACAGGGCCTCGCCGGCGTCGTGCGCAACTACACCGTGGACGCTCAGGGTGGGCTCGGCGGTGTCCGCGTTGACGCGCTTGCCGGAGTGGAGCAGTGCGCGGTGGCGCTTATAGAGCGCGATGGCGCGGCGCAGCGTGGCCCGTTCCTCGTCCGTGGCTGCGCGGATGTCCCACTCCATGCCGAAATGGCCAAAGAGGGCGGTGATGGCGCGGAAGGAGATGTCGTGGGTGCGGGCCGTGGTGTGGCTCGTGGTGGGGCCGACATGTGATCCGACGAGTTCGGGTGGGAGGACGGCCTGGGTCCAGCGCTGGATTGTCTGGCGCTCCAGGGCATCGTTGCAGTCCGAGGCCCACACCCGGTCGGTTCGCTGCAGGATGCCGAGGTCCACGCGGGCCCCGCCGGAGGAGCAGCTTTCAATCTCCACGTCCGGGTGGGCTGCCTTGAGCGCGTCGAAGAGACGGTACGCGGCCAGCGTCTGCTCGTGGACGGACGGCCGGCCGCCGCGGCCGTGCTCGGTTAGATCGCGGTTCTGGTCCCATTTGAGGTAGGCGATGTTGTTCTCGCGCAACAGGGCATCGAGGCGTCCGTAGATGTATTGCCAGGCCTCCGGGTTGGCGAGGTCCAGGACGTGCTGATGGCGCCAGGCGTGCGGAAGCCGGCCGCCGTCCTTGTGGGAAAGCAGCGACGGGCCCACGATCCAGTCCGGGTGCTCGCGGGCGACGTCGGAGTCCAGGTTGACCATTTCGGGTTCGACCCAGAGTCCGAATTCCATGCCGTGGCCGGTGACCGCGTCGATCAGCGGCGTGAGGCCCTCGGGCCACAGACCCTCGTCGACGTACCAGTCGCCAAGGCCCGCGTGATCGTCGCGGCGGCCGCGGAACCAGCCGTCGTCGAGGACAAAGCGTTCCACGCCGAGCCCGGCGGCCGCTTCGGCGAGTTCGAGCAGGGGCTCGAGGCTGTGGTCGAAGTAGACGGCCTCCCAGGTGTTCAGCACCACCGGGCGGACCCGGCCGGAGGTGGTGTCCACATGCTGCGGCCGGGCACGGAACCAGTGGTAGAAGGCCTCGGTGATGCCGTCCAGGCCGCGGCCGGAGTAGGCGGCGTAGAGCGACGGCGTCCGGTAGCTGCCGCCGGGGCGCAGCACCACTTCGGCGGAGCCGAGCAGCTCGGCGGCACCGAGCATGCGCCGGCCGTCCGCGAGGCTGTCGAGGTACTGCTCGTGGTTGCCGCTCCAGCCCAGGTGCGTGGCCCAGACCTGGCCTGTGCGGTTGGCGAAGCCGGCGGTCCCGGCTGCCACCAGCAGGGACGAGTCGTGGCCGGTCCGGCCGTGCCGGCCGGTGCGGACCCAGGTGCCCTGCTGGACGGCGTGCCGCTGCGGGTGGTTTTCGCGGCACCAGCGTCCGGTGAGATCGAGCAGTTCTGTGGCGTCCCGCGGCACCGGCAGCACCGTGGCGAGTTCGTCGAGCTGGTATTCGGCCGTGCCGCTGTTGGTCAGCGTGTGAGCCAGCTCCAGGAGGCCGCCGGGGTGCAGGGTGAGTTCGGAACTGACCTCGAGTCCGGCCTCGGAGTCCCGGTGGATGATCACCACCGTGCGCCCGCCGTCCTGCATCTGGGCGGCAACCACCCGCAGGGCCGGCGAGAAGTCCAGGCCGGGGCCGCCGTCGGCGTTCCGGTGCCCGCGCAGGCCCGGCCGCCCGGCCCAGCCGGAGGAGGCCTGCGGGAGCAGTCCGGCGGCGACGGGGATGTCGAGGGCGGAGTGCGGGACTGGCCCGCGGAGGATCGCCAGATCGGGGAGGTGTTCGCCGAGGTCGGCGCCCCAGTGGACGATCTCGGCCTCGCCGGAGTCGAAGGCCAGCAGGACGCTGGTGCCGGCAGAACGCAGGTGCACGGGGTGCATGGGGATTCGCTTTCGGTAGTGCGGAAGTCAGGTGCTGGTGCGCGGGATTCCGGCTCGGGGATCCCGCGCACCGGGCGCCGCCGTGGCGGGCGGCTGTGGCTTCGAACGCTTACTTGTTGAAGAGGGCGTTGACCTGGTTGTTGGCTTCGGTGAGGGAGCTGGCAGGCTTCTTGCCGGAGAGGACGGCGTCCATGGCCGGCTTCATGATGCCGTCCACCTTGGCTGCCTTATCCGCGATCGGGAACAGGAACGTGGTTCCTTCCTTGACGTGGGTGGTGAAGGCGGAGACGTCGGTGCCCTTGGCCTTGAATGCTTCGGCTGCCTTGTCGGAGGAGCTGGTGAGAGCCGGGAACACGACGCCCTTGGAGGCTACGACGTCCTGGCAGGCGGTGGAGGCGAGGTATTCGACCCACTTGATCGAGGCTGCCGGGTTCTTGGTGCCGGCCCAGACGGAATCGGCCAGGCCGTTGAACATGCTGGCGCGTTTGCCTTCGGGGCCCTTCGGGGTGGGGGCGAACGCGGTCTTCACGCCCTTGTAGCTCTTGTACTGGCCGATCAGCCAGTCACCCGTGGTGTTGATGGCAGCCTTGCCGGCGCCGAAGTTGTCCGCCAGGCTGGCGCCGACGGTGGTCTCGAGCTTGGGCATGTAGCCCTTCTCGGTCAGTCCGGCCCACCAGGCGATGGTCTCCTGGAACTTGGGGTCGTCGTAGTTGAACTTGGTGCCCCAGGGGTTCTTGTCCGTGGCGCTCCAGCCGGTGGTGGCGCTGAGGAAGCTCCACTCGGTCTGGCCCTGCCCGGAGCCGCTGCCGGCCAGGCCGAGTCCGTAGACGGCCACCTTGTTCTTGTCGAAACCTGCCTCGTCGCCGCGCACGCCGTTTTTGTCCACGGTCAGGTGCGCGATTGCCTTCTCATAGCTGCCGCCGTCCTGCGGGTTCCATTCCAGGTTGGCCATCTGCTCGGCGGTCAGGCCGGCGGAGTCCGTCATGGCCGTGTTGTAGAAGAGGCCCACGGTGTCCCAGTCCTTGGGCAGTCCGTAGCGCTTGCCGTCCTGGCCCACCCAGAGCTCGGCGAGTCCCTTGGTGTAGCTCTCCAGCTTGATGCCGTCCTTGGCCACCGCCTCGTCGAGGGAGAGCAGCTGCTTTTTCGCGGCGTATTCGGGGTACTTCGAGAGGTGGTTGGTGAAGACGTCGGGGGCGGTGCCGGCGACGAAGCCGTTGGTCAGTGTGGTCCAGTAGTCATCCCAGCCGCGCTGGGTGATCTTGACCTTGATGTCTGGGTTGGCCTTGTGGAAGTCATCGGCGCACTGTTGGTAGGCCGGGAGCTGGTTGGCGTCCCACAGCCAGTAGTTGATGTCGCCCTTGGCCTCGGTGGAGGCCGGGGCGGACCCCCCGCAGGCGGAGAGGGAGATGGCGATGGCTGCAGCGGCAGCGACGGCGCCGAGGGTCTTCTTCATGGTGGACCTTTCATGGAAGTGCTTCTTTGAGGGGAATGCTTGTTGACGGGCAGTGCTTTGAAGGGCACTGCGGGTTGGGCCGGGGTTACTTGATGCCGGAGAAGCCGATGGAGTTGACCACCCGCTTGCCGAAGGCGATGAAGAGCAGGAGGACGGGCAGGGCCGCGATCAGGGTGGCGGCCATCAGGCCGGACCAGTCGGGGGCGCCCTGCGGAGACTGGGACTTGAAGACGCCCAGGCCCACGGTGAGGACGCGGACGCTTTCGTCCTGGCCCACCAGCAGCGGCCAGAAGTACTCGTTCCACTGGCCGATGAAGGTCAGCAGCGCCAGGGTGGCCAGGGGGGCCGCGGCGTTCGGGAGCACGATCTGGAAGAAGATCCGCACGTGTTTGGCGCCGTCGAGCATGGCGGCCTCTTCCACCTCGCGGGACATGGAGAGGAAGAACTGGCGCAGGAAGAAGATGGCGAAGGGGGTCATGAACAGTAACGGCAGGGCCAGGCCGGCGAAGGTGTTGAGCAGGCCGAGGTTCTTGATCATCAGGAAGTTGGGCAGGGCTGTGAAGATCGGCGGAACCATCATGGTGGCCAGGAACAGGCCGAACACCACGTTCCGGCCCGGCCAGCGCAGCCGGGAGAAGGCGTAGGCGGCCATCGCGCTGAAGAAGACCTGCCCGGCGGTGGTGACGGTGGCGAAGATGACGGAGTTCCGCAGATACAGCCAGAAATTGATGGCGGCGCCGGAGCCGCCCTCGGCGATTGCTTCCTCGGGGCTCTGCAGCCCCAGGACCCGCTTGAAGGCGCCGAGGCTGAAGTCGGCCGGCAGCAGGTTGCTGGCGTTCGAGGCCAGGGAGGCATTGCTGGACAGTGCGGTGCGGAGCATCCAGAGGAACGGCGCGATCGTCACGACGACGGCGATGGCGACGAGGGTCCAGGCACCGACGCGGCGCCAGTTGACCGGTTTCCTGGGAGGGGGGACGCTGGAGACGGGCTTCTTACGGGAAGGGGCGGACGTAGTCATGGCTGGGGTTCCTTAGTCCAGATCCGATTCGTTGCCCTTGAGGAACTTCATCTGGACGAAGGCCACAAGAGCGAGAATGACGAAGAGAATGACGGACAGGGCCGAGGCGTAGCCGAAGTCGGATTCACCGAAGGCCTTCTGGTAGATGTACATCTGGATCACGCGGGAAGCATTGATCGGGCCGCCGCCCGTGGTCACAGCCACGGTGTCGAAGACCTGGAAGGAGCCGATCACGGTGACCACCAGGACCAGCACCAGCACTGGGCGCAGGAGCGGCATCGTTATGCTCCAGAAAGTCCGGGTCGGGGAGGCGCCGTCGAGCGAGGCGACCTCGTACACGTGGTTGGGAATGGACTGCAGGCCGGCGAAGATCAGCAGGGCGGTGTAGCCCATGTGGCGCCAGACGTTGACGCCGGCGATGGTGGGGATGGCCCATTGCTCGCTGCCGAAGAAGGCGATGCGCGGCAGGCCCATCCAGTTGATGATTTCGTTGACGATACCGAGTTGGTAGTCGAGCATCCAGAACCACAACAGCGCGACGATCACGTTCGCCACAAGGAAGGGCAGCAGCAGGGCGCCGCGGATAAGCGTGGACTTGGCGACGTTGTGCATCAGCAGGGCAAGTCCGAGCGCGATGGCGGTCTGGAAGCCGATGTTCAGTGCCACGTACTGGACCGTCACGGCCATGGCGTTCCAGAAGAGATCGTCCGCGAAGATCGCTGTGTAGTTTTTGGTGCCGATCCAGGTGGGATCCCCCAAGACGCTGTACTCGGTGAAGCTGAGGTAGACGCCGCGGATGCTCGGCACCAGGTAGAAGGCAACGAAGCCGAGCAAGGCCGGGGCGATGAAGAAGAGGGCGACCCTCAGGTCGCTCCGGGGTCGGCGCCGGCGGCGGGGGGCAGCGTTGCCCGTTCCCGGGCCGGTCGCCTTGCGGGCCAGGGCGGCTCCGCGGGCAGTTGTGGTGGTCATTGGTGGTTCCTCCGCAGTTACGTGGATGCTGTGACGTGGATTACAACTGAGGCTTGAATCTACACGAGTAACTTTCCAATGCGCAACCGTTTCTTTCATGTTTCCGGGCGGAAAATTTCTGCTCATTGCCTGCTATTGACTCGAGTAGAAACTGGTGTGAAACTTGCGTGCATGACTTTCTCACTAGGCATCGTCGGCGCCGGACAGTTTGCAGGCGCCTTCGCCAAACTCTTCGACGCCCATCCCGCGATTTCAGAAGTCCATGTCACCGACGTCCTGCCGGAACGGGCCGAGGCCCTCCGTGAGCGGCTCGGCCTGGCGGGGACCTATCCCAGCTTTGAGGCCATGCTCGACGGCGGCCTCGACGCTGTGGCGATCTTCACCCAGCGCTGGACGCACGGCCCGCTGGTGCTGCAGGCGCTCCGGGCGGGCAAGCATGTGTATTCGGCAGTGCCGATGGCCATCAGCGAGGACGAGATCGCCCGGATCATCGAGGCCGTCCGGGAGACGGGCCTGACCTACATGATGGGCGAGACAAGCTACTACAACCCCGCCACCGTCTATGCCCGCAAGCGCAAGGCTGAAGGCGCCTTTGGCCGCATCTTCTACGCCGAGGGCGACTACGTCCACGACATGGATCTCGGCTTCTACGAGGCCTACCAGTACAGCGGCGGGGAGGACTGGAAGAGCACCGCCAGCTACCCGCCCATGCTGTACCCGACCCACTCCACCGGCGGGGTGCTGGGCGCGATCGGCGGCCATGCCGTCAGCGTCAGCTGCATTGGCGTCCCCGACGAGCGCGGAGACGGTGTGTTCGACAAGGACGTCAGCATGTTCGGCAACGACTTCTCCAATGCCACCGCGCTGTTCGAGCTTTCAACCGGCGGGTCCATGCGCATCAATGAGATGCGCCGCGTCGGCTACCCCTCCCACCTGCGCGAAAGCCGCTTCCGTTTCTTCGGCACCGAAGCCAGCTTCGAGCAGCTGGCCCTGGTCAGTGTGTGGCAGGACAAGGAGTCCGTGACCGATGTCAGCGAGGAACTGGCCACCCGGGCCACGCTCGCCGCGGACGATCCGGCGCTGGCCGGCGTCGCACCGGCCCTGCGCGACGCCTTCAGCTCCGGGCTGGCCGCCGTGCACGACGCCGGCCGGCTTCCGGCCGAGTTCCGCGGACTTCACAACGGGCACGAGGGCAGCCACCACTTCCTGGTGGACGACTTCGCCACGGCCGTCGACACGGGAACGCTCCCGCCCGTCAACGCCTGGGAAGCCGCCCGCTACACGCTGCCGGGGATCGTGGCGCACGAGTCCGCCCTCCGCGGCGGGGAGCGGTTGCCCGTGCCGGACCACGGCGACGCCCCCGTTCGGCTGCCTGCGCAGGGAATCAATGAGGAAGGCTTTGCCCGGGAACTCCGGCGGTAGCATGGTCACTGTGCCACACTCGCCCGCCTCCGCCAGGCCCACGATCACCCGAAAAGACGTGGCCAGGCTGGCGGGCGTCAGCACCGCCGTCGTCAGCTATGTGGTGAACGGCGGCCCCAAGCGGGTCTCCCCGGTGACTGCTGCGAAAGTCCGCGAGGCCATCAGCGCCCTGGGGTACCGTCCGAACGCCGCGGCGAGGGCACTGAAACTTGGCTCCAGCGAGATGCTCGGCATGGTGGTCCCGGACACCACCAACCCCTTCTTCGCCACTTTGGCCCGCGCCGTGGAGGAAGCCGCGGCGGCGCGCGGCTATGCCCTGCTGCTGGCGAACTCGGGCGGATCGGCGGCCAATGAGCGCCGCCAGGTCAGGAACCTCGCGAGCCGCCGCGTTGACGGGGTCTTCCTCTCCAGCGTGCTGTTCGAACCCGACCTGACCGAGCTGGAGCATTCGGAGATCCCCGCCGTGCTGCTCAACCACAGCACCGAGGTGCCGGGCTTCAACTCGGTCGGCGTGGAGCTGCTGGAAGGCTCCCGGCGTGCCGTCGAGCACCTGGTGGGCCACGGCCACCGCAACATCGCACTGGTCATGGGCATGAACGCCGGCAATGATCTCGATGCCCGCGAGGTCGGGTGGCAGCAGGGGCTCGCGGAGGCCGGTCTCCCGGAGGGACCCATCCTGCGCTGTGACTTCGACCGGCAGGGCGGCTACCGGGCCGGGCAGCGGCTGCTTGCGGCCGCGGACCGACCCACCGCCGTGTTCGTCAGTTCCGACCTGCAGGCCGTCGGCCTGCTGCGCGCCGTGTCCGAGGCCGGGCTTCGGGTCCCCGAGGACCTGGCGGTCTTCTCCTTCGACGGCTCGGCTGAGGCGGAGTTCAGCTGGCCGCCGTTGAGCACGGTCGCGCAGCCCGTCCAGGCCATGGCCGAGGCCGCCGTCGAAGCGCTCATTGGCTTTGACGGCGTGTCTCCCACCCGGAACAGGATCTTCCCCGTGGACCTGGTCCTGCGCGCGTCCTGCGGCTGCTCGCCGGTACCCGCCGCGCCCGGGCCCGCCGCGCCGGTAGCGGCCCAGCCGGGCACGTAAGTTCCCCGCCGCGCACGTCGTTGCGGTTCCCGGCGTCGTTCCCTGCGGGCGTCACACCAGGGTCCAAATGGACTATGGTTAGCGCTAACAGGAGCCGGGGGGCGGCCGACCAGCGGGCGCCCCGTGCCCTCCTATCGTTTGATTTCACAATTTGATTCAAGCCGGTGGACGGCATCGGAGCGAAAGGGGCCTCGCATGGGGAACAACAATGACCGGCGGCAGCCGCGGCTCGAAGACGTCGCAGCGCTGGCCAAGGTTTCCCACCAGACCGTCTCACGGGTGATCAACAACCACCCGAATGTCAGCACGGGAACAAAGTCCCGGGTCGAGGCGGCGATTGCCGAACTCGGCTACCGGCGCAACACGGCCGCCCGGAGCCTGGTGACCCGGCGCACCCAGACCATCGGTGTCCTCGCCTCCGAGCTCGGGCAATACGGCCCGGCGAATACCCTGCTGGGGGTCCAGCAAGCCGCCAGGGAAGCAGGGTATTTCGTGAGTATTGCCGCGATTAAGGGGGCCGCGGCGAAGGCCATTTGCGATGCGGTGCGGCACCTGACGGACCAGGGCGCGGACGGATTGATTGTGATCGTGCCGCACGACGGGACACTTCAGGTGCTCGAGGACCTGAACCTGGATCTCCCGGTGATCGTCGTCGGCGGAGCCGGAGAAGGGCGGTTGAGCGGCGCGATGGTCGACCAGAAGCTCGGCGCGCGGCTGGCCGTCGCCCATCTGATCAGCCTTGGCCACGAGCGGATCGGCCATGTCTCCGGACCGCTCGACTGGGTGGACGGCAAAGCCCGGGTTGACGGATGGCGCGAGGAGTTGGCGGAAGCCGGCCTCTCCGACGAGCTTCTGGTCGAGGGGGACTGGAGTGCGGACAGCGGGTACCGGATCGGGCAGCAGCTGGCAGAACAGCGCAGCGCCACCGCAGTGTTCGTCAGCAACGACCAGATGGCGCTCGGGCTGCTGCGGGCGTTTGGCGAGAAGGGCATCCGGGTTCCGGAAGACGTCTCCGTGGTTGGCTTTGACGACCAGCCCGAATCCGCCTACTTCATGCCGCCGCTGACCACTGTGCGACAGGACTTCGAGGAACTCGGAAAGCGCTGTATGGACCTGATACGCGCCCAGGTCGAGGGTGATGCCGCCAGTGGCGCCCTGGTGGTCAAACCTGCGCTCGTGGTGCGCGCCAGCACCGCACCCCGTCCCCGTCTCTCCTAAGGGCCGAAGCCCTCCGTTCCGGCAATACGTGCCAGGCTTCTTGACAGCACGTTTGTTAGCGCTAACAATAGGGGGGTTCGCAATGTTGCGGAACCTATTGGAGGATTTGATGGACTTCTCAGTGGACGGAACCGAAAACTTTGTCATCGGCGTGGACTACGGCACGCTTTCCGGGCGGGCCGTCGTCGTCCGGGTCCGGGACGGCAAGGAACTGGGCAGCGGGGTCTTTGAGTACCCGCATGCCGTGGTCACCGGCGAGCTTCCGAAAGACACGGCTGGGGTCGCCGGCATCCGGCTTCCGGGCGAATGGGCCCTGCAGGTGCCCAACGACTACCGCGACGTGCTCCGCCGGGCTGTGCCCGCGGCCGTCGCCGACGCCGGGATCGACCCGGCCGCCGTGGTGGGCATCGCCACCGACTTCACGGCCTGCACCATGGTCCCCGTCAAGGGCGACGGCACACCGCTGAACGAACTTCCCGGATTCGCCAACCGCCCGCACGCCTACGTGAAGCTGTGGCGCCACCATGCCGCCCAGCCGCAGGCGGACCGCATCAACGCCCTGGCTGCGGAACTCGGCGAAAACTGGCTGCCGCGCTACGGCGGACTCATCTCCTCCGAATGGGAGTTCGCCAAGGGCCTGCAGTTGCTGGAGGAGGACCCGGAAAGCTACGCCGCGATGGACCGCTGGGTGGAAGCGGCTGACTGGATCGTCTGGCAGCTGTGCGGTAACTACGTCCGCAACGCCTGCACGGCCGGCTACAAAGGGATCTACCAGGACGGCCGCTACCCATCCAAGGAATTCCTGTCCGCCCTGAACCCGGACTTCAAGGATTTCGTCAGCGCCAAGCTGGCGCACACCATCGGCCGGCTCGGCGATGCAGCCGGCTATCTGACGGCCGAGGCCGCCGCCTGGACCGGACTGCCGGAAGGCATCGCCGTCGCAGTGGGCAACGTGGACGCCCACGTCACGGCGCCCGCAGCGAAGGCAGTTGAGCCCGGGCAGCTGGTGGCCATCATGGGAACCTCCACCTGCCACGTTATGAACGGTGCCGAACTGCGGGAAGTCCCGGGCATGTGCGGCGTGGTGGACGGCGGAATCGTCGACGGACTTTGGGGCTACGAAGCTGGCCAAAGCGGAGTGGGCGACATCTTCGGCTGGTTCACGAACAATGGCGTCCCGCCCGAGTACCACCAGGCAGCGGAAGCGGCAGGCCTGGGCATCCACGAATACCTCACGGAACTGGCCTCCCGCCAAGCCATCGGCGAACACGGCCTCATTGCCCTGGACTGGCACTCCGGCAACCGTTCCGTGCTGGTGGACCACGAACTCTCCGGCGTCGTGGTGGGTCAGACCCTCGCCACCAGGCCCGAAGACACCTACCGGGCCTTGCTGGAAGCCACGGCCTTCGGCACGCGCACCATCGTGGACGCCTTCCGCGACTCGGGAGTGCCGGTCAGGGAATTCATCGTGGCCGGCGGCCTGCTGAAGAACAAGCTGCTCATGCAGATCTACGCGGATATCACCGGCTTGCCGCTCTCCACCATCGGCTCAACCCAGGGGCCCGCCCTGGGGTCGGCCATCCACGCCGCCGTGGCCGCAGGTGAATACGCGGATATCCGTGCCGCTGCGGCTGCCATGGGATCGGAGCCCGGCAGCATCTATATTCCCATTCCGGAAAATGTTGCCGCCTACGAAAAACTCTTCCAGGAGTACCGGACGCTGCACGACTATTTCGGCCGCGGCACCAACAGCGTGATGCACCGCCTCAAGGCGATCCAGCGTGCGGCCAGGCCCTCGTTTGCTGCCACTGCGGGCGCTCCGCAGCAGAACGCCGTCCCCGCCGTCCCCGCCGGCCCGGTCGCAGAGGAAGTGTCCGCATGAGCAACCTGCTGGAAAGCATCGCGGAGGTCCGTCGCGAGGTCTGCGAACTGCACGCCGAACTCACGCGCTACGAACTGGTGGTGTGGACGGCCGGCAACGTCTCCGCCCGCGTCCCCGGCCATGACCTGATGGTCATCAAGCCGTCCGGAGTCTCCTACGCGGACCTCACGCCCGGGAGCATGGTTGTCACGGACCTCTACGGCACGCCCGCGGAGGGCGACTGGAGCAACCCCGCGCTGTCACCGTCCTCGGACACCGCGGCGCACGCCTACGTTTACCGGCACATGCCGGAGGTCGGCGGCGTGGTGCACACGCATTCGACCTACGCCACGGCCTGGGCCGCGCGCGGAGAGGAGATCCCCTGCGTGCTGACCATGATGGGTGACGAGTTCGGTGGGACGATCCCGGTGGGCCCGTTCGCGCTGATCGGGGATGACTCGATCGGCCGCGGCATCGTGGACACCCTGGCCCAATCCAGCTCGCCGGCCGTGCTGATGCAGAACCACGGGCCCTTCACCGTGGGCAAGGATGCCCGCTCGGCGGTCAAAGCCGCCGTCATGTGCGAGGAAGTGGCACGGACCGTCCATATTTCCCGGCAACTCGGTGAACCACTGCCGATCGACCCGGCCCAGATCGACTCGCTTTATGCCCGCTACCAGAACGTCTACGGCCGCTAGGCCCACAACCAGGCCGCTAGGCCCACAACCAGGCCCCGAAGCCGCGTCGCCCCCAAACCATCCGCAGGAGAAAACATGTCCAACGCCAACAACACGTCCCTTGAGCAGTACGAGGTCTGGTTCCTTACCGGCAGCCAGCACCTCTATGGCGAGGACGTCCTCAAGCAGGTCGCCGCCCAGTCCCAAGACATCGCTGACGCGCTGAACGCCTCCGCCGACGTCCCGGTGAAAATCGTCTGGAAGCCCGTGCTCACGGACTCGGACGCCATCCGCCGCACCGCCCTGGATGCCAACTCGGACGACGCCGTGATCGGCGTGACCGCGTGGATGCACACCTTCTCCCCGGCCAAGATGTGGATCCAGGGCCTGGACCTGCTCCGGAAGCCGCTCCTGCACTTGCACACCCAGGCCAACGTCGAACTGCCGTGGGCGGACATCGACTTCGACTTCATGAACCTGAACCAGGCCGCGCATGGCGACCGCGAGTTCGGCTACATCCAGTCCCGCCTCGGCATCCCGCGCAAAACCGTCGTCGGCCACGTGTCCAACCCCGAGGTGTCCCGCCAGGTCGGATCCTGGCAGCGCGCCTCGGCGGGTTGGGCGGCCGTCCGGACCCTCAAGCTGACCCGTTTCGGCGACAACATGCGCAATGTCGCCGTCACCGAAGGGGACAAGACCGAGGCCGAGTTGCGCTTCGGCGTCTCGGTCAACTCTTGGTCCGTCAATGAACTCGCCGACGCCGTGCACGTCGCGGCAGAGTCCGACGTCGACTCCCTCGTCGCCGAATACGAGCGACTTTACGACGTGGCCCCCGAACTCCGCGCCGGCGGCCCGCGCCACGAGTCGCTGCGCTACAGCGCCCGGATCGAGCTGGGGCTCCGCAGCTTCCTGGAGGCCAACGGCTCGGCCGCCTTCACCACGTCCTTCGAAGACCTCGGCGCACTGCGCCAGCTGCCGGGCATGGCCGTCCAGCGCCTCATGGCCGACGGTTACGGATTCGGCGCCGAGGGTGACTGGAAGACTGCCATCCTGGTCCGGGCAGCCAAAGTCATGGGCGCCGGGCTCCCCGGCGGCGCCTCGCTCATGGAGGACTACACCTACCACCTCGTCCCGGGCCAGGAGAAAATCCTGGGCGCGCACATGCTGGAGGTCTGCCCGTCCCTGACCGCCGCCAAGCCGCGCGTGGAAATCCACCCGCTGGGCATCGGCGGCAAGGAAGATCCCGTCCGCATGGTCTTCGACACCGATGCCGGCCCCGGCGTCGTGGTGGCGCTGTCCGACATGCGCGACCGCTTCCGCCTCGTGGCCAACGCCGTCGACGTCGTGGACCTTGAACAGCCGCTGCCCAACCTGCCGGTGGCCCGTGCCCTCTGGTCGCCCAAGCCGGACTTCGCCACCTCCGCTGCTGCCTGGCTGACCGCCGGAGCCGCCCACCACACTGTGCTTTCCACCGCCGTCGGCATGGACGTCTTCGAGGACTTCGCCGAGATCGCCCAAACCGAACTGTTGACCATTGACGACGGCACCACCATCAGGGGCTTCAAGAAGGAACTCGCCTGGAACGCCGCCTACTACAAGCTTGCCGGCGGTCTGTGACCGGGGACGAATACGGGCTCCGGCACGGGGAGTACACCGCCGTCGTCGCCGCCCGCGGTGCAGCGGTGCGGACGCTGCAGTTCCGCGGGCGGGACCTGATCGTCCCGTTCCCGGCCGGCGGGCCCAACCCGGACTTCCGCGGCGTCATCGTGGCACCCTGGCCGAACCGGATTCCCGACGGGACGTACACCTTTGGCGGTGCGGACTACGAGCTCCCGGTCAACGAACCCGACCGGCAATGCGCCCTGCACGGCTTCACCCCGGGGCTGGAGTGGAGGCTGGAGTCCCGGACGGATTCCGCCGTGGAGTTCTCCTGCGCCATCGGGCCGGTGCCGGGCTACCCCTTCGCCTTGTCGATCACCGCCAGCTACCGGCTGGCCAGCGGGGGCCTGCACACTGACGTCACAGCAGCCAATGTGGGGCAGCGGTCCGCACCCTACGGGGTCTGTCCCCACCCGTATCTGCTGGCCGGGCCGGCGCCGCTGGACCAATGGAGCCTGGAGGTGCCGGCACGGACGTTCCTCGAGGTCACGCCGGACCGGCTGCTGCCGATCGCCACCCGGTCCGTTGAAGGACACGGATATGACTTCCGCGCGGCCCGCGTCATCGGTTCTACCAAGATCGACCATGCCTTCACCGACATGGTGTTCGACGGTGACGGGCAGGCACACGTCGTGGTCCGGGACCCGGGCGGGACCGGCGTCGGCATGGCCTGGGACCGCAGCTGCGCCTGGCTGCAGCTCTACACCGGGGATGCTGAACCGCCGCTGCCCGGCCGGCTCGGACTCGCCGTGGAACCCATGACCTGTCCGCCGGATGCCTTCAACACCGGCACGGACCTCGTGCGGCTCGGACCCGGAGCCTCGCACCGCGCGGCCTGGCGCATCTTCGCCGTGTGAGGGTCCGGCGGCGGTCCGAAGGAGATTGGCGCCGAATGTGCGTTGACTCACATGTTTCAAGAAGCTATCTTTGACCATATTGTTAGCGATAACAATCAGCCGCAGTTCCCTTGGTGGCTGAACCCCCGTTCCATTCAGACCTCCGCAATCCTCCCGCTGTTACCGCCCCGCAGGGGCACGATGACGTGCAGGACTGCGATCAGGAGCAACTTCGCGGACTATGGGTCCGCGGAAGGAGAAAATTGTGAAGATCAGGAAACTCCTGGGCGCCGTCGCGGTTGTCCTCGCTGTGACCGTAGGGGCCACAGGCTGCGGCAGCAGGCCCGGCACGGCCGCACCGGCCGCCAGCGCCGACGCCGCCGGTTCCCTCGTCGGTATCTCGATGCCGACGCAGACCTCGGAGCGGTGGATCGCCGACGGCAAGAACGTCTCGGAATCCTTGACGAAGCTCGGCTACAAAGCCGACCTGCAGTACGCCAATGATGACATCCCCACCCAGGTGTCCCAGATCGAGAACATGCTCACCAAGGGTGCCAAAGCCCTCATCGTCGCGGCCATCGACGGCACCACGCTGACCGATGTCCTCGCCAAGGCGAAGGAGCAGAACGTCAAGGTTATCGCGTACGACCGGCTCATCAACGGCACGCCGAACGTCGACTTCTACACCACCTTCGACAACTACACGGTGGGCGTCCAGCAGGCCACGTCGTTGCTGACCGGCCTGGGCCTTGTTGACGCCAGCGGCAAAAAGGTCGAAGGCAAGGGCCCGTTCAATGTGGAGCTCTTCGCCGGCAGCCCGGATGACAACAACGCCAACTTCTTCTGGACCGGCGCCATGGACACCCTCAAACCGTACCTGGACGCCGGAACCCTGAAGGTGCCCAGCGGCCAGACCAAGTTTGAGCAGGCTGCGATCCTGCGCTGGCAGGCCCCCGTGGCCCAGAAGCGCATGGAGGACATCCTCACGGCCGCCTACAGTTCCGGCACCAAGCTCAATGGCGTCCTCTCCCCGTATGACGGCCTCTCCATCGGCATCATTTCGGCCCTGACGAGCACCGGCGGCTACGCCAAGGGAAGCCTGCCGATCGTCACCGGCCAGGATGCCGAAAAGGGTTCGGTGAAGTCCATCACCGCCGGCGAGCAGTACTCCACGATCTTCAAGGACACCCGCCAGCTGGGAGCCCAGGCTGTGAAGATGGTCGACGGCCTCCTGAAGGGTCAGGAACCCGAGGTCAACGACACCAAGACCTACAACAACAAGGTCAAGGTCGTCCCTGCGTACCTGCTCAAGTCCGTCATCATCACGAATGAGAACTACAAGAAGGAACTCATCGACTCCGGTTACTACACGGCGGCCGACGTCAAGTAGCCACGTCGAAGGGTGGCGGGCCGCCGTCGAGTCCGGGCCGCCACCCTTTCCCGCAGACTCCTGCAGCCGCAGGACGTCTCAGGTACTACCAGTCAGTGAGAATTGGCGATGAACACACCCATTCTTCAAATGCGAGGAATCACCAAGACCTTCCCGGGCGTGAAGGCCCTCCAGGACGTCACTCTGCAGGTGAACCGCGGCGAAGTCCACGCCATCTGCGGTGAAAACGGCGCAGGGAAATCCACCCTGATGAAGGTCCTGTCCGGCGTCTACCCGCACAGCTCCTTCGACGGCGACATCCTCTTCGAAAACGAACCCTGCAACTTCTCCAGCATCAGCGACAGCGAGAAGCGCGGAATCGTGATCATCCACCAGGAGCTGGCACTGAGCCCTTACCTGTCCATCGCCGAGAACATCTACCTCGGCAATGAACAGGCCAACCGCGGCTGGGTGAACTGGCGCAAGACCAACCTGGAGGCCGCGAAACTCCTGGCCCGGGTGGGCCTGAGCGAAAACCCGGTCACCCCCGTCCAGCACATCAGCGTGGGCAAGCAGCAGCTCGTGGAAATCGCCAAGGCACTCTCGAAGGAGGTCAAGCTCCTTATCCTCGATGAACCGACGGCGGCCCTCAACGACGAGGACTCGAGCCACCTGCTGGACTTGATCCTGCACCTGAAGGGCCAGGGTGTCACCAGCATCATCATCAGCCACAAGCTCAACGAAATCCGCAAGGTTGCGGACGCCGTCACCATCATCCGCGACGGCAAGACGATCGAGACCCTCCGCCTGGGCGACGGCGAGATCACTCAGGAACGCATTATCCGCGGAATGGTGGGCCGGGACCTGGAAAGCCTGTATCCGGACCGGCAACCACAGATTGGCGAGGAAGTCCTGCGGATCGAGGACTGGTCCGTCCGGCACCCGCAGGACTACAGCCGGGTGGTGGTCAACAACGCCAGCCTCAACGTGCGCAAGGGGGAAGTGGTGGGGCTGGCAGGACTGATGGGTGCCGGCAGGACGGAGCTGGCCATGAGCGTCTTTGGACGGAGCTACGGCACCGCCACCTCGGGGAAGGTGTTCAAACACGGCACGGAAATCAACACTTCCACCGTCTCCGACGCCATCAGGCACGGCATCGCCTACGCCACTGAGGACCGCAAGCTCTACGGTTTGAACCTCATCGAGGACATCAAGCGGAACGTATCCATGGCGGCGCTGCGCAAGCTGGTCAAGGGCGGCTGGGTGGACAAGAACCAGGAAACCGTGGTGGCCAACGACTACCGGAAGAGCATGAATATCAAGGCCCCCTCGGTTGCCGCCGTCACGGGCAAGTTGTCCGGCGGCAACCAGCAGAAAGTGGTGCTGAGCAAGTGGATGTACTCCGATCCGGACGTGCTGATCCTCGACGAACCCACCCGCGGCATCGACGTCGGCGCGAAGTTTGAGATCTACACGATCATCGCGAAGCTGGCCGCGGAAGGAAAGGCGGTCATTGTGATCTCCTCCGAACTTCCCGAACTGCTGGGCATCTGCGACAGGATCTACACCCTCTCTGCCGGGCACATCACCGGCGAGGTCCCGATCGCCGAAGCATCACAGGAAACCCTCATGCACTACATGACCAAAGAGAAGGAATAGCGAACATGTCCGCCCTCCGAGAATCCCTGGGCTTCCTGACAAGCCGCCTCCGCCAGGTTGGCATCTTTGTCGCCCTGATCCTGATCGTCCTGCTGTTCCAGATCCTGACGGACGGGATCCTGCTGGAGCCGCAGAACGTCACCAACCTGGTGGTCCAGAACAGCTATATCCTGATCCTGGCCATCGGCATGGTGATGGTGATCATCGCCGGCCACATCGACCTGTCCGTCGGTTCGGTCGCCGGCTTCATCGGCGCCTGTGCCGGTGTCATGATCGTGCACTGGGGCTGGGAGTGGTGGCTTGCTATTCCGGCCTGCCTGCTGATCGGCGCGCTGGTGGGTGCCTGGCAGGGCTACTGGATCGCGTACGTCGGCATTCCCGCCTTCATCGTCACCCTCGCCGGGATGCTGATTTTCCGCGGCCTGACACTGATCGTTCTCAAAAACCAGCAGATCACGCCGTTCCCCGGCGAACTGCGGGCGCTGGGCGGCGGCTTCCTGCCGGACATTTCCGGCGGCACGTCGGTGCTGGAGTGGCTGACGGTCATCCTTGGCGTCGGCGCCACCCTGGCGCTGGTGATCCAGGCGGTCAAGGAACGCCGGATCCGCAAGAAGTTCGAACTCGAGAACGAACCGGTGGCCTGGTTCGCCACCAAGACCGCGTTCATTGCCCTGCTCATGCTGACCATCACCTTCCTGCTCGCCAGCTACCGGGGCACCCCAATCGTCCTGATCGTGCTGGCGGTCCTGGTGATCGTCTACACGGCCCTGATGAACAACAGCGTCTTCGGCCGGCACACCTACGCACTCGGCGGCAACCTGCACGCGGCTGAGCTGTCCGGCATCAAAACCAAGGTGGTCACCTTCCGGCTGTTCGTGAACATGGGCGTCCTTGCCGCACTGGCCGGCCTCGTGTTCACGGCCCGGCTGAACTCCGCCCAGCCGGCCGGCGGCACGGGCTTCGAACTGGACGCCATCGCGGCGGCGTTCATCGGCGGCGCCGCAGTCACAGGCGGCATCGGAACCGTGGCAGGGGCCATGATCGGCGGTCTCATCATGGGTGTCCTCAACAACGGCATGTCGATCCTGGGCCTCGGCACCGACTACCAGCAGCTCATCAAGGGCCTGGTGCTGCTCCTCGCCGTCGGCTTCGACATCTTCAACAAGAACCGCAGCGGCAAGGGCGGTGGGATCTCGATCATCGAGCGTCTCAAGCTGAAAACCCCGCCCGCGGCTGATGTTGACACCGGGAAGCCGGCGGCAGAGCATCCGGTCCCGGTAGCGGCCGGAAAGTAGCACGGGATACTCCAGACTGCTGCGACCGGGGCCGGCCCCCAAGAGGCCGGCCCCGGTCGGGCGTTTATTGCGGGTCTTTGCTGGGCCGCTACCGGGCCGCCGATTGCGCCGTCTGGTCCTCCGCGGCGGCGCCCGGTTCGCCGGCGATGATGGCGTCGACTTCAGCCTTCTCCTTGGCCCCCCAGGTTTCGCGGGTGTTCAGCCGGCGTGGTCGTTGCCGAGTGCGATTTTCATGGGTCTCCTTCGTGCGGGACTGAGTGCGGGACGTTCAGGCGGGGTGTTGCGGGTTTGGCTATGCCGGTACTTCATCGCGCCATGGAATCGATTCCATGGCGCCGGGGCGCGTCACGGCGACAGCGGAGGCATGGGTGGCGTGGAGCATTGCCGCAGGCAGCTCGCGGTCGCTGCCGGCGAGTGATGCGGCGAGGTAGCCCACGAACGTGTCGCCGGCTCCAGTGGTGTCCCTGGCGTCCACTTTCGTCGCCGGCACATGCACGGGACTGCCGTCAACGACGGTGAAGGATCCTTCCGCGCCGGCGGTGCACACGATGGCCGGCCTCAGGAAGGGCGGGAGCGACGTGACCAGGTCCGGTGGTTTCCTTGGATTCCGGCCAGGCCGGTGAGGCCGGCGAGAACCTGGATTTCCTGTTCGTTCACCACCAGGAGGTCGACGTCCTCGAGCAGCGCCTCGATCTGCCGGGGGGCCGGGGCGGCGTTGAGGATGACGAATGCCCCGCGATTCTTCGCGGTCCGAGCGGCCTGCCGGACCAGCGCGGTCGGGATTTCCAGCTGCAGGACCAGGACGTCGCCGGCCTGGACGGCGGCGAGTCCCGCTTCGACGTCGGCGGCGGTAAGCCCGGCGTTTGCACCCGGACTCACGATGATCTGGTTTTCGCCCTGGTCATCGACCGCGATGACCGCCGTTCCGGTGGCGGCGGTGCCGCTGACCCGAACGTGGCCGGCATCGATGCCAGCCTCGGCGAGGACCTCAAGAATCCGCCGGCCATGGGCGTCGTCGCCGACGGCGCCGGTGAACGTCACCGCGGCGCCGGCCCGGACAGGGGCGGAATTGAGGGGCGCTTCCGTCACGATGACGTTGGTCCCGGTGGAACGGAGCGCGCGCGCCTGGGCGTTGGGGTGGAAGTCCAGCTGGGTGACGGCGGCGGCCACCCTCTGGCGGGACTCGGCGGAGGTTGCCGGGTTTCCGGAGAGCACCCTGGACGCCGTGGCGGGGGAGGCGCCTGCCAGTGCCGCCACGTCCTTGATGGTGATGGATGGTCCCGTCACTGCTGCCGCCTCTCGCGCTCAAACCAAATCATGGAATCGATTCCATGGAATCGTTCACTCGCCGTGGACGGCGGCCTGGCGCTCCTCGGACCGGTTCAAATAGGCCAGCAGCAGCGCGCCGGCTTGGTCCAGGTCTCCGGCTTCCAGGGCGGTGCAGATTTCCTCGTTGTCCGGCAGGTAGCCCCGGTAGAAGTGCGCGTCCACGGTGGCCTTGTGGAAGAACAGCCGCATCTCGGCCAGCACCTGGGACATGATCGTGTCCAGCCGCCGGCTGCCTGCCAGGGCCACGATCGCGCCATGGAAATGCTGGTTGGCGCTGCCCAGGGCCTCCTCGTCATTGGCGGCGGCGGCGGCCTTGCCCTCTTCAACGGCAGCGCGGACCGCGGCCACGCGCTCCGGGCTCCCGCCGCCGCGGATCGCACTGACTTCAATGGCGCGGCGCACGGTGTAGACGTCGTGGATGTCGCCGGCCTCGAGTCTGGCCACGAAGACGCCGCGGTTGGGGTGCCGGACCACCAGGCGCTCGGCCGCCAGTTCGGCGAAGGCCTCGCGGACCGTGTTGCGGGAGACGCCCAGGTCTTCGGCGATGGTCGACTCCGTGAGCCGGGCTCCCGGCAGGAGCAGGCCCTCCGCCAGTTGCAGGCGCAGCTCGGCCGCCACCCGGTCCGCCACGGACGGGACGGCCACGCGCAGCCGCGCCGCAGCTGCGCCGAGGGCGGAGACGGCAGCTGCATCGGGAGTGGTCATAGTGCCGAATCTACACGATTGTCCCAATGTTGAATCGTCGGATTGTTGAACAATCCGTGAAATTGATGCATCCTAGTAGGGGGCTATCATGAGACGAGGATCACAAATGGCAACCATTGACCTGAACAGCGACGTTGGCGAGTCCTTCGGCCGCTGGACCCTGGGCGACGACTCGGCGATGTTCCGCTCGGTCTCCAGCGCCAACGTGGCGTGCGGATTCCATGCGGGCGACCCGAGCGTCATCCGCCGGACCTGCCGCGAGGCGATTGGCGCCGGCGTCGTGATCGGCGCCCACGTCGGCTACCGCGATCTCGCCGGCTTCGGCCGCCGCTTCCTGGACATCGACCCGATCGAACTGGCCGACGACGTCGTCTACCAGATCGGTGCCCTGCAGGCGCTGGCCGCCGTCGAGGGCGGCACGGTTAAGTACGTCAAGCCGCACGGCGGCCTCTACAACGCGATCGTCTCGCACACCGCCCAAGCGAAGGCCGTCGTCGACGCCGTGAAATCCGTTGACCCGAACCTGCCCATCCTGGGCCTGCCGGGCTCGGAAGTGCTGCGCCTGGCCGAGGCCGCCGGCCTCCGCGCGGTGACCGAAGCCTTCGCGGACCGGGCCTACAACCCGGACGGCACCCTCGTGTCCCGCACGCTCCCCGGAGCCGTGCTGGAGGACCCCGCTCTCGTCACTGAGCATGTCCTCCGGATGGCCACCGATTCCGCCATCCGCACCATCGACGGCTCCATCCTGAAAATCCGCGCCGAAAGCATCTGCGTGCACGGTGACTCCCCGGGGGCCGTCGCCATGGCCGCTGCCGTCCGCGAAGCGCTCAACGCCGCGGACATCACCATCGCCGCCTTCGTCTAGGCCGCAGCTTCACCGCTTCACACCCCGGTTCCGCCGGGACCACCCGCACTTAAACCCAAGCAACAGGCAGCACCCCGCACACCTGGAGGAAACCATGACTGCAGCACCGCATCAGGCCACCCCGGCCGCCGGCAAGAGGAAGCTCCCGCCCGGCGCCCTCAAGGCCTACGTCGCGAGCCTCACCGGCACCTCGCTGGAGTACTACGACTTCGCGATCTACTCCGTGGCCTCGGCCCTGGTGTTCCCCAAAGTCTTCTTCCCGGGCAACGACGAATTCGTCGGGCTGCTGCTGTCCTTCTCGACCTTTGCCGTGGGCTACCTCGCCCGTCCCATCGGTGGCGTGATCTTCGGACGGCTCGGTGACAAGATCGGCCGCAAGAACGTCCTCGTGACCACCCTGCTGCTCATCGGCATCGCAACCGTGCTGATCGGCGTGCTGCCCGGCTACGCCGCCATCGGCCTGGCCGCTCCCACCATCCTGGTGCTCCTGCGCCTGGCGCAGGGAATCGGCGTTGGCGGCGAATGGGGCGGAGCCGTGCTGCTCTCGAGCGAATTCGGCGACCCCCGCAAGCGCGGCTTCTGGTCCTCCGCCGCGCAGATCGGTCCGCCCGCCGGCAACCTGATGGCCAACGGCGTCCTTGCCGTGCTGGCCGCGACGCTCAGCAACGAAGACTTCCTCTCCTGGGGCTGGCGTGTAGCCTTCCTCGCCTCGGCCATCCTGGTGGTCTTCGGCCTGCTGATCCGGCTGAAGCTCGAGGAAACGCCCGTCTTCAAGGCCATCAAGGCCCACGGCGAACAGGCCAAGGCCCCCATCAAGGATGTCTTCACCAAGGAACCGCGCGCCCTCGTTTCGGCCGCCCTGTGCCGTGTCGGCCCGGACGTGCTGTACTCCCTGCTCACGGTCTTCATGGCCGTCTATGCCACCAAAGAGCTGGGCATGACCACCAGCAACGTCCTCAGCGCCATCCTGATCGGCTCCGCATTCCAGCTGGTCCTGATCCCGGCGGCGGGCGCCCTCACGGACCGCGTCAACCGCCGCCTCGTTTACGGCGTCGCCGCCGTCGGAACGGCCGCATACATCCCGCTGTTCTTCCTCATGATCCAGGGCAAGTCGGTCTTCATGCTGACCGTCGGCATTGTGATCGGACTGGCGTTCCACGCCTTCATGTACGGCCCGCAGGCTGCCTACATCACCGAACAGTTCCCGGCCCGGTTGCGCTATGCCGGCAGCTCGCTGGCCTACACCCTGGCCGGCGTGATCGGCGGCGCCGTCGCACCGCTGGTCTTCACCGCCCTCTTCGCCGTCAGCGGCAACTGGTTCCTGATCGCCGGCTACCTCGCGGTCGCCTCGATCGTGACGGTGATCGGACTGGCCATTGGGCGCAACCCGCAGCCCGAGGAAGAAGAGCGGCTCCTGCAAGATGCCCGCGCCTGAGCGGCGCGGATCCTGTTCACCGGCACAATGATTGAGGCAACTCGTGATTGAGACAGCAGGGGAACCCCTGAAGGTACAAGCCGCCGCAGCAGGCGAAACCGCAGTTCACAAGGTCCGCTCCGTGCGGGCCGTGGGGACGCGCGCGGTCCTCGCTGAGCTCTCCGGCACCCAGGACGTGCTCGCCCTGCAGGCACTGCTCCTCGAGAAGCCGCTGCCGGGCCAGCAGGACATCCTGGCCGCGGCCGAGACCGTCCTGGTCAAGGCCGAGTCCCCGGCCTCGGCCCGGCGCATCGCCGCCCGCCTGATGCAGCTCGACCTCACCGCACCCGTCCAGCGCGACGGCGAGCTGGTGGTCATCGACACCGTGTACGACGGCGAGGACCTCGCCGAAGTCGGACGGCTCACCGGCCTGGGAACCGACGGCGTGATCGCCGCCCACTCCGGGCAGATCTGGACCGTGGCCTTCGCCGGCTTCGCCCCCGGCTTCGGGTACATGATCGGGGAGAACCAGCAGCTGGAAGTGCCGCGCCGCAGCTCGCCCCGCACCGCAGTTCCCGCGGGGTCCGTGGCGCTGGCCGGCAACTACTCGGCCGTGTACCCGCGCCGTTCCCCGGGCGGCTGGCAGCTGATCGGGCGCACCAACGCCAAGATGTGGGACCTGGACCGGGAGCCGCCCGCCCTGGCCGCCCCCGGCCACCGGGTGCAGTTCCGTCCGGTCCGGGATGCACTCGCGCTCGCGGCCGAGCCAGTAGCGGAGCCCGCTGTCGAGCCGGCCGCGGCGCCTGCGGCCGAGGGCACCGCGCCGGAACCGGTTGCCGGGCAGGATGTCATGGCCGGGATCCGGATCGTTTCACCAGGCCTTCAGAGCCTGATCCAGGACCTCGGCCGGGACGGCCACTCCGGGCTGGGCGTCTCCGCCGCCGGCGCGCTGGACCGGGCCTCGCTGCGCCGGGCCAACCGCCTCGTCGGCAACGCCCCCGGCGCAGCCGGCATCGAGACCGTCGCGGGCGGACTCAAGGTCCAGGCCGTGGGGGACCAGGTCCTCGCCGTCGCCGGGGCGCCGTCGGAATTGAGTATCGCGTCCGCTCCGGACGATGCCGGCGATACGTGGAAGCGCACCGTGCCGGTGGCGACTCCCTTTGCGCTGCTCGACGGCGAAACGCTCAGCATCGGTGCGCCGCACAGCGGCTTCCGCAGCTACCTCGCGGTCCGCGGCGGGGTGGATGCCGCCCCGGTACTGGGCAGCCGCTCCACGGACACCATGTCCGGGATCGGTCCTGCGCCCCTGGCCGCCGGGCAGCAACTGGGCGCCGGCGGAGAAGCCGAGACGGGCGTCGTCGGAAATCCCGAACTGCAGCCGGACTACCCGGGCGCCGGGGTGACCGTCCTCGACGTCGTCCCCGGCCCCCGCGCCGACTGGTTCGATCAGGCGGCACTGGACTCCTTCACCGCCCAGGACTGGGCCGTGCTGCCGCAGTCCAACCGCGTCGGAATGCGGCTGGACGGTACGCCGCTGCAGCGCAGCCGCCAGGGCGAACTGCCCAGCGAAGGCACCGTCGCCGGCGCCCTGCAGGTCCCGCCGGAGGGCTTGCCCGTGCTCTTCCTGGCCGACCATCCGATCACCGGCGGCTACCCGGTGATCGCCGTGGTGGTCGACTCCCAGCTGGACCTCGCCGCCCAGGTCCCGATCGGCGGCAGGATCCGCTTCCGCTGGGCCGAATCCGCCACCACCGAACACCCCACCGAACACGGCACTACTGAACACGCCACCACCACAGAAGAAGCGAGTAACTGATGCGCAAGGTCCTGATCGCCAACCGTGGAGAAATCGCGGTCCGCATAGCCCGGGCCTGCGACGACGCGCAGCTGGCGTCCGTCGCTGTCTACGCCGACATCGACGCCGACGCCCTGCACGTCTCGGCCGCGGATGAGGCGTTCAGCCTGGACGGCAACTCGCCCGCGGACACGTACCTGAACATCCCCAAGCTCCTCGCCGTGGCGGCCCAGTCCGGTGCGGACGCCGTCCACCCCGGCTACGGCTTCCTCTCCGAGAACGCCGACTTTGCCCAGGCCGTCCTCGACGCCGGGCTGACCTGGATCGGTCCGACGCCGGACGCGATCCGGCTGCTCGGCAACAAGATCACGGCCCGCGACGCGGCCGTCCGGGCCGGCGCACCCCTGGTGGCCGGCAGCGACGGTCCCGTCGACACGGCGGCCGAGGCCCGCGCTTTCGCCGAAGAGCATGGCCTGCCGATCGCCATCAAGGCCGCCTTCGGCGGCGGCGGCCGCGGCATGAAGGTGGTCCGGGTCATCGACGAGGTCGAGGAAGCCTTCGACTCCGCCGTCCGGGAAGCCGTTGCCGCCTTCGGGCGGGGCGAGTGCTTCGTGGAGCGCTACCTGGACCGTCCGCGCCACGTCGAGGCGCAGGTCCTGGCGGACGCGCACGGCAACGTCGTGGTCGTCGGAACCCGCGACTGCTCCCTGCAGCGCCGGCACCAGAAGCTCCTGGAAGAGGCCCCCGCGCCGTTCCTGACCGACGAGCAGACCGCCCTGATCTACGACGCCGCCAAGGCCGTCTGCCGGGAAGCGGGCTACTCCGGCGCCGGCACGGTGGAATTCCTCGTCGCGGCGGACGGCACCGTGGCCTTCCTGGAGGTCAACACCCGGCTCCAGGTGGAGCACCCCATCACCGAGGAAACCACGGGGATCGACCTCGTCCAGGAACAGTTCCGGATCGCCGCGGGCGAGCCGCTGCGCCTGGTCGAAGACCCGGCACCGCGCGGACACGCCTTCGAGTTCCGGCTTAACGCCGAGGACGTGGGCCGCGGCTTCCTGCCCTCGCCCGGCACCATCGGCGAATTCGCCGGCCCCACCGGCCCGGGCATCCGCCTCGACACCGGCGTCCGCTCCGGGTCCTTCGTCGCGCCGCAGTTCGATTCCCTGCTCGCGAAGCTGATCGTCACCGGCGCGGACCGCCAGCAGGCCCTGCGCCGTGCCCGCCGGGCCCTCGCCGAAATGCGGATCACCGGCGTCGCCACCGTGCTGCCCTTCCACCGGGCCGTGCTGGAATCCCCGGACTTCACCTCCGAGGACGGCCTCGGGATCCACACCCGCTGGATCGAAACCGACTTCGCGGACAGCATCCCTGCCGATCCCGACTACAGCACCACCGCGCCCGACGGCGAACGCCGCACCATCACTGTCGACGTGGACGGCAGGCGCCTCGCCGTCGGCCTTCCGGCCGATCTGCTGGACGCCTGGGCCCGCTCGGGCAGTTCAGCGCCCGCCGGGGTGTCGGTAGCGTCCGACGGCGGTGCCGCCGCCGCCGGCGACCCGGGGGAGCTGCGCGCGGACATGGCAGGGACAGTCGTGAAATGGCTCGTCGAGCCGGGAGCCGAAGTCTCGGCCGGGGACCCGGTGGTGGTCCTTGAGGCCATGAAGATGGAAACCCAGGTCTCCGCGCACCGGGACGGCACCGTCACCGACGTCCGCACCAAAGCGGGCGGGGTTGTCACGGCCGGCGCGGTGCTCGCGCTGATCGGGTAGCCATTTTCCGGCAGTGTCGGGGCCGTTTCCGTCGGCGGAAGCGGCCCTTTTTCCCTGCGTGTTTGGCTATCTGCGGCGCGCTGCCAGGGCGGACGCCAGAGCGGTGGCGGAGCCGGGACTGCTGTCGATCCGCCAGTCTGTTTCCTTGTTGAAGTTGAACCAGACCACTGCTGTGACATCGGGCTGGGCAGTCAGATAGCTGATCAAGGCAGTGTTCCAGTCGGCTTTGGACCCGCCTTGTTCGGCAGATGAAGTCTCTGCCACGAGCACGTGTTTGCCTGGGGCAAGCCGTCTCAGTTCGGACAGGCCCGGGCCGAAGAGCTCCGATGGCCAAAGCCAGCTGCTCCAGGCTGCTGATGTACCCCAGTTGTAACCGTCGAGGGCCACTTCATCCACGTAAGCGGAGCCCGGATACAGCCCGTCGAGCGGGGTTGACCCCCAATACGGAACGTTGGGATTCCAGACCCAAGAGATGTTGGAGGCGCCGGTAGCAGCAACGACGTCATGGACGTGCCGCCACGCCGCAGCGTAATCGCCGGGTCCGTTTCCGTTGACTCCCTCAGACCAGGGGTACCAATTGCCGTTCATTTCGTGCCCGAAGCGCACCATCACTGGATGCCCCCAGGCTGCCAGCGCCTGGCCCCACTGCCGCAAGTAGGGGTCGAAGTTGCCGGCCGTAATGCGGTCCAGGGCATAGGCCGGCTGATCGGTTCCGCCGCCCCAAGCCCAGGGCTCCCAGGTCAGCAGGGCTACGGCGCCTCGGCTGCGAACAGCATCCAGCTCCGTGATGGGCGGGCCTTGATTGAAGTCCTTGTAGGACAGAATGACCGACGGCGCTTCCCCGGCGAGGGACGCGGCCCCGTCCAATTCCGCTTGGGCCAGCGGCCCGCCGGGGGTGCCGACGCCGAAGCGCAGCGGCGAGCTGCTGATGACGGGGGGCAAAGGTTCCGCCACCGGCGCGGCCGCCACGACCGTAAAGCCCGTCGACGCCTTGACGGTGCCGGATACGGCTTGGACGTCAAGGACCGGCTGGGACGTTTGCGGGATAACGACGTCGGCGGTGAAGCCTCCAGAGGCACTGACCTTGAAGGCGACGAAACTGGCCCCGGCGCTCACAGTTCCGGAGCCCTTCTTGGGAAAACCGGTGCCGGTGACGGTGACCGCGGTTCCGGCCGGGCCCTTGGCCGGGCTGAGGCTAAGGGACGGGGAGGCGGCCTGGGCGGGTACCGCCGCGAGGGACAGGCTGAACGCCATGAGGACAAGAACGCAGGCCAGGCTTAGCAGCGGCTTCATCGTGGCTCCTTGGCCGGGCCCGGCCAAGCGGGGCATCCTGACGGAACGCGGCTTGCCTACGGAAGCCACAATATCCAGTATCCGTCAGGACGGTTCCGCTCCGGGGTCAAACGAAGCAGGAGATCCCGAGGATTGTCCAAGGATTCCGCTCAGTCGCGCAGCGGGGACTTTGACAGGATCCAGGTGTTCGTCCCGTCCTGGCGCTTGAATGTCACGGTGGTAACCAGGGCGCGAATAAGGGCGAGCCCGCGCCCTGATTCAGCCTCGCCGTCGGGCATGGCGGCGTCAGTGTCAATGGGGTCGGGGCAGACGGCATTGAAGGCACTGACCCGGGCCTCCAGCCTGACGGACGTAGCGCTGATGTCGACCCCGAGTTCCACGGGCTTCGTGGATTCGGGAACGGCGTGCTGCACCACATTGCTGGCAGCTTCGATCACGGCCGTGGCGAACGTCATGCGGTCCAGGTCCGGAACGAAGGAAGCGTCATCCCACAGTTTGTCGAGCTCGGTATGCACGGCCTCGATGGCTTCCGGAAGTGCCGTCTGGCGGAGCGTCCGCCGGGCGAGAATGTCAGTCATCCCCGAAAGCTTCAGCCGCGGAGGGGTACGACGTCAGGACTTTGTCCATGCTCGTAAGGCCCAGGACCATTTGAACCTGGGGCTGGACGGCCGCGATCCGAAGGTCGCCGCCGGCTTGCCGGGCGGCCTTGAGGCACCCGATGAGCGCTCCAAGCCCGGACGAGTCCATGAACGCTGTCGCTTCGAGGTTGATCACGATCCGGGCCGAGCCCGAAGCGACAACTTCCGCCACCATTTCCCGCAGTTTCGGCGCCGACACCATGTTGAGCCGGCCGGCGGCTGTTATCTCGGCGTAGCTGTCTTTCACTTCAAAGCTCAGGTCCACGGAGGGCCCTTTCGGTGGAGGTCTCGTTGCTGGTGTCGGGGTCATCGCCGGAACCGCCGGCAGAGTATCCGCGGTACAGGACGGCCCGCACCAGGATGCTCATGACGATCAGGTCAAACACCACCCAGAATACGTTGACGAGTGTGCCGATCGGCTCGGACATTCCGGCAACGAGCCGCCCAATCCCAACAGCCGACGCGATGAACAGTACGACCGACACGGCGATCTGTGGGCGGATCAGGCTCCATCGTGGACCTCCAGACTGGCGGTCCTTCGGCGTGACGGCGAAGCCGAGGGGATGCCCGAACCAGACGTTCCGGGCCGCCGTCGTACATGCTTTGATCCAGGTGGGGAACAGGGCGAGGCTGTACTGCTGACCGCGCCAGGTGGGGATGCCTCTGCCGGCAACGGCAAAGAGGAGCTGGTTGACCACCATGAACGGAATGAATCTCAGGAAGAAGTCGGCGCTCAGGCTGGTGACGGGCAGGATCCCGAAGAGCAGGTAAATGATCGGCGCGGCGAAGTAGACGACGGCGGCGAAGCCGCTGAGGTAGGTCCACATCGTTGCGAAGTACATAAGCCGCTGGCCCAGCTTCAGCCCGCGCTGAAGGAGCGGGTTCTCCCGCAGAAACACCTGGATGGTGCCCTGGGCCCAGCGCAGGCGCTGGGTCAGCATAGTGCCGATGTCTTCCGGTGCCAGCCCGTAGGCCAGGACCTCGTGGTGGTAGACGCTTTGCCATCCCATGGCGTGCATGCGCATGGAAGTCGCCATGTCCTCCGTCACGGAGATCGTGGCCAGCGGCATGACCGGCTGGGCCTCGTCGGTCCGTTCCACCGATAACGCGTCCAGCACCGCCTGCACGGACTCGATTGCCCCAAGGGGAGACCAGTCCCGGGCCGCCATGCGCTGCACTGCATCATCGGTCACCACGGGCACTCCGGCGTCACCGACCTCCACCGGCGCCATCGCGGCAATTTCCTTCAGGTCGGCCTGAAGTGCGGACACATCGGCCAGCACCAGCGCCTGGACGGCCTGGTCCACCCGGCGTCGTGCCCGGTACGTGATTTCGCTGAGTGAGTCGCCGGCGTCGAGCCGGCGGCGGGCCTCTTCGGTTGCCGCTTCGACCTCGTCGAGGGTGTGCTGAATCAGCAAGGATTCGCCGGTTGCCGCTTTGCGTGCCTTGCGGATAGCCGCCCGGGATGCGCTGAGGGCGCGCCGGATACTCTTCTCGGTTTCCTTGACGTACCCCGACAGTCCCAGCTGCATGAGGGCCTCCCTGCGGAGGATGGCGTTGGAGCCGCAAAAAAAGGCAGCGTTCCAGCCGTCCTTGCCCTGCTGGATGGGGCCGTAGAACAAGGGCGCCTGGCTGCCCAGGGGATCGTCGGCCGGGACGTTGCTGAAATATTGGGGCGTCTGGACGAGGGCGACTTTGCGGTTGTTGAAGTAGCCCAGGGTCTTGTCCAGAATGTCCGGTTCGGGGATCTGATCCGCGTCGAGAATGAGCAGGAACTCGCCCTCGGTTTGCATCAGGGCGTTGTTCAGATTCCCCGCTTTCGCGTGCCGGGGCATCCCGCTCCATTCCGCGCTTCGGGTCACGTACCCCAGTCCGCTCGCCGCGGCCAGTTGCCGGAGCGCGGGCCTGTCACCATCGTCAAGTATCCAGGTGCTGTGCGGGTGCCGGATCTTTTGGGCGGCAAGCGCCGTCGTCATCACCAGCTCCAGAGGCTCGTTGTACGTCGTAATGAAAACGTCAACCGTGGCGTCCGCGGGGGCCGGTGCCGGCGGTGTGCGGGACTTTAGCCGCCAGACTGTCATTCCGAAGAGCAGCACGTCGATCAGGCTGTAGGTCTCGGCGGCGACCAGCGGCACGGCGATCCACCACGCGTCCCAGTTCAGTGACGCCAGCCAGCGCCAGGCCACGTAGTTGACGCCGGCCAGCAACGTCAGGAGCACGAGGAGCCGTACCCCGAAGAGCTRCACGGCGCTCCCGGAGCGTTGCTGTGGCGCGTCGGCGCCGTCCGGGTCTGGGCAGCGCGGCGTTTCGGTCACGCGAGCGTCCTTTCGCGAGGGGTGAGTGGGCATCCTGCCGGGCCTCGGTGCGGCACCCAGGGCGGGCGCACTTAGTCGGATTCTGGTTCGCGCTGGAGCAGGACCGCAGTGATGTCGTCCAGGATGCCGTGTTTTCCCCGCCGGTCGCAGAGTTTCTTCACGGCGGTGTCCGGATGATCCTGCGCCTGGCGGCTGTCCAGGGCTGCGGCGAGACGGCCGAGGTCACCGCCGTGCAGGTCCAGGAGGCCGTCCGTCGGAACCAGGAGGGCATCGCCCGGGGCGAGCCGGAAGGTGTGCGTTTCCCAGCTTTGCCCGGGTATCAGGCCCAGAGGCGGCCCCGTCGGGGACAGGCGTTCAATCGTGAAGTCGGAACGGAGGATATAGCTCAGTCCCTGGCCGGCGTCCGCATAGTGGCCTGTGCCGGTTGCAGGGTCGATCAGCGCGTGGAACACCGTGGCATAGGAGCCCACACGGGCCAAGGTATCGTCGAGGCTCCCCGACACGTCCTCGAAGATGCGGGACGGCCCGGCTTCCCAGCCGGTGTGGGCGAAGGCGGACCGGACGGTGCCGGCCACGATTCCCGGACCGATGCCTTTGCCCATGGCGTCGCCGACGGTAATGCGGAACTGGCCGGCCGCGGTCATGCCGAGCTCGTAGAAGTCACCGCTAAGCCCGGAGGCAGGGTAAAAGCAGGTGCCCAGCGAGTAGCCGGCCGGTGCAGGGGGAGTGGGCGCAAGCAGGGCCCGTTGCACCCGGGCTCCGTTGTCGATGTCCCACGAAAGGTTCATTTCGCGCTGGATGATCTCAGTGAGGTCCTCGAGGATCTTCTGCTGCTCTGCGCTGAATACCCGGGGCGCCTGGTCGATGATGCAGAACGTTCCGACATGCGTGCCGCCGGGCCCGGTGAGGGGATGGCCCGCGTAGAACTGGATATGGGGATTGCCGGTCACGAGCGGGCTCTGCCGGAAGCGTTCGTCGGTGAGGGCGTTCTCCACGATCATGGTTCCCGAGGACTTGATCGCCTCGGTGCAGAACGTGTCACGCCGCTCCGACTCGCGGGCGAGCGGACCGACGAAAGATTTCAGGAATTGCCGGTCCTCGGCGATCAAGGAAATGCTGGCCGCACTGACACCGAAAAGCCCCTGAGCGAGCCGCGTGATCCGGTCGAAGCGCTCCTCCGAGGGTGTGTCCAGAAGGCGGGTTCTGGAAAGGTCCTCCAGCCGCGCCCACTCCGGGGCTTCAGCCCCGCTGAGGCGCGATTCGGATTGGTAGCCCGTGCTTGTCATACGTCCTTCACACATCTGAGGCGATTGAGCCCAACGAGGCCTGTACGGCCGTTCGACGTGGGCGTCCGCTGTCCTCGCGGCGGGCTCCCACCCTTCGATCGAGCTTCCCGCCAGCCAGCGGGACCCGGTCACGGCAACCCTACCGTCGATCCGTGTTCAGGGCGTTGTCACGTCTTAAACGAGCCCGTATAAGGCAGTCTCCGGCCGGACAACCTCCACAACGGGAACGGCCGGGCACGCTGGGGAGCGTGCCCGGCCGTGTGTCCGGTGTTTGTGGTTGTTGCCCGGTCAGGTCCGTGACTCTGAGAGGGCCGGAGCGGCCTGGACCTGGTGGGCGGGTGGCTGGGCGCGGCGGTTGAGCCACATTTCGAAGACGTCGCTGGTGTGCCACTCGAAGGAGGCGAGCACCGGGGTGCCGTTGATGTCGTAGTCGACCTCGTCGAAGTAGAGCAGCGGGACGCCTTCGTTGACCTGGAGCTGTGCGGCCTCAGGGGGTCCGGCGAGGACGGGGAGCAGCTTGGCCCGCCCGTTCCGGACGCCGTAGTTGAGGGTCTCGAGCAGGTCGAACAGGGACGGGCCGAGGTTGGACCGGGCCGCTTGGGGCACGAGGGCCAGAGGGACGCGGTCGAGGCTGTAGACGACGGGCCGGGCATCGGCGAACCGGACCCGTTCGACGATGACGACCTCGGCCCCGCGGTCCAGGCGGAGCCGGGCCCGGTCGCCGTCATCGGCGGGTACCACGCGCTGGGAGATGATCCGGATGCTGGGGGTGAACCCGGCGGCCTGAATCATCGCGGTGTAGCTGACGTTCAGGTCCAGCGCATGGCGCTGCGGCACCCTGGTGACGTAGGTGCCTTTGCCATGGAGGCGGGAAAGGTACCCGGCGTCGATCAATGCCCGGTAGCCTTCGCGGACAGTGGCGCGGCTGACCGCGAACTTCACCGACATTTCGTCCTCGTTGGGGAGCCGGTCGCCGACGTTATACGTGCCATTGCTGATGAGCTCGGTGAGTTCATCTCGAACCTGTTCTGCAAGATTTGGCCGGCGACCTGACATGGTGTCCTCCCTGGGGCAATAAATCCAGTGTACTGGCGGTGAGGGTTCTGGTTAGACGCGGGCGCCGGCGGCGGCGTCGGCGTAGGACAGGGCGGTGCGGACCTGGGACACGACGTCCTTTTCACCGGGGAGCTTGCCGTCGAAGATGGCCGCGCCGATGGTGAAGCCCCAGACGCCGGCTTCGGCGAGACCGCGGATCTGGTCCTCGTTGACGACCGAGCCGGCAGCGATGGTGGGCCCATCGACAACGCGGGCGACGGCGGCGGTGAGTTCCAGCGGATCGACGGTGGCGTGGCGGTAGGCGAGCAGGTCCACGCCGTGGACGCCCTCGAGCTTGGAGAGTTCGGCGGCGTGCGCGGTGATCTCCTCGATGGTGCCGAGCAGTGCGCTGGGGTGCCCGGCGACGCGGCCGGGGAAGGGGGCGAACTTGATTCCGGTGCCGGCGAGCTTCTCGACGGCCTCGGCGGCGAACTTGCCGCCCACGATCCAGTCCACGCCGGCGGCGATGGCGGCGTCGATGGAGTCCATCTCATCAGCCTTGTCGACCGAGACCACCTCGAGGTAGACCACCAGGTCCGCGGCGTGCGCGGCGGCGGTCAGCTCACGTGCCTTCTCGGCGGTGGCGCCGACGTCCTTGAAGCCTATGTGGCGCAGCCCGGTGTCCTTGACCTGCTCGAGGACCTCCAGGGCGTTGTCGACGGTGCGGTCGTTGTGGGTGAGCATGAAGATGAATTCAGACATTGTTCTTGTTCTTTCGCTTGTGGTGGGTGGTGCCAGGTGGGTGCTGCTGCTGGTGGGGTGGTGCGTGTGCGGGTCAGGCGGGGAGGAGTCCGCGGACGTCGTCCAGGACGTGGGTGGGCAGGATGCCGGAGGCGGCGAGGTGGTCATCGGTGGTCGCCCCGGACATCACCAGGGCCGAGGCCATGCCGGCATTCAGGCCCATGGCGACGTCGGTCAGGAGCCGGTCCCCGACCATCACGGCCTCGTGGGCCGGGACGCCGAGGCGGTGCAGGAAGGCGTTGGCCATGTGGACGCTGGGTTTGCCGACGATCGCTTCGGCGCGTCCGCCGGTGCAGGCCTCGATGGCCGCAAGCATCGCGGCACAGTCGGGCAGGCCGCCGTCGGGGGTGGGGCAGTACGGGTCGGGATTGGTGGCCACGATCACGGCGCCGGCCTTCACGGCCTGGTAGGCGCGGGTGAGTTTGTCGTAGTCGAAGGTCCGGTCGAAGGAGACCACCACGACGTCGGTCTGGGCCGGGTCCTCGGTCAGGGTGAACCCGGCGCCGCGCAGCGATTCGATCAGGACCGGTTCGCCCACGGCCAGGACACGGGCCCCGGGGTGGCGGCCGGCGAGGTACAGGGTGAGCGCGTCGAGTGCGGAGATTACGTCCTGGGCCTGGGCCGGGATGCCGAGCCGGGTCAGCTTCGCGGCGTAGGCCTCGGCGGTCTCGAGCGGCTTGTTGGTCACGAAGACCACCCGGGCCCCGGAGTCGCGCAGCGCCGCCACGACGGTGTCCGCGCCCTCGATCAGGTCATCGCCCAGATACAGCGTGCCATCCAGGTCGAAGGCGTAGCCCCGGTAGAGCGGGGCCGCTTCGCGGCGGCCGGTTTCTTTGGCCAGTAGTTCAACGGGCATCGTTGCCCTCCTTTCGGCCCCTTGCGGGGCACAATACAAGTCTAACGTTAGACGTCTAACGACTCAAGTCGATGATGGAATCTTTGGAAGAAAGTTTCGCGGTGTGGTGCTGGTGCCGGGCGGGGGCTGCCGGGTCGCGGCGCCCCCGCCGGGCGGTCGGCCAGATCAGCCTGGCGGGCTGGCCGGGCTGTCGGGCTTTTTGGTGGGGCTGGGTTGGTCAGGCGTCCGCGGTGAGGGCCTGGTCGGTGAGGGCGAGTTCTTCTTCGGCGGTGTAGTTGCCGACGCGCTTGCGGCCGACGGCGAAGTAGTAGGCCATGAACAGGGCCACCATGATCACGGCGATGACGAACGCGAGGGGGAAGCTGACCAGGGCTGCGGGGATCAGGATCCCGGCCAGGATCAGTGCGATCCACATCGTGACGCGTCCACCGCGTGCCTTGTAGGGGCGGTGCAGGTCGGGGCGCTTCTTCCGCAGCACCAGGGCTRCAGCCATCATCAGCATGTAGGACACGGCCGCGACGAGCACGGAGAGAGTGACCAGGACCGGGATGGCGTCCGGGAGGATGGTGGCGCCCAGGATGACGAAGACGAAGCCGATGACGCCGGGGACGATCAGCGAGCCGACCGGTGCGTGATGCTTGTTGAGCTTGGACAGTGATGCCGGCAGGTAGCCTGCGCGGGACAGGGCGAAGGTCTGGCGTGAGTAGGCGATCACGATCGCGTGGAACGAGGCGACCAGGGCGGCGAGGCTGAAGATCGCGATCACCGGGACGATCCAGGTCTGGGATCCCACGACGTTGGACAGGGCCACGGTCAGCGGGGCCGCTGCGCCGGGGAAGTCGGACCCGCCGACGCCGGCGGCGACGGTGAGGGTGCCGAGGCCGATCACGGCGAGGGTGATGAAGGCCATGATCAGGGCCTTGGGGATGTCCTTGGCCGGGTTCTTGGTCTCTTCGGCAGCCATGGGGAGGCTTTCGATGGCGAAGAAGAACCATGCGGCGAGCGGCAGGGTGGCCCAGAGGCCGCCGATGCCGTTGGGCAGGATGGCTCCGCCCGAGTAGGCGTTCAGGTTATCCAGTGACATCTTCGGCGCACCGATCACCATGAAGACAATGAGGCCGACGACCGCGACGGCGGTGAACACGAATTCGATCTTCATCGAGTTGCCGGCGCCCAGGAGATGGACCACGGTCGAGCCGATGTAGAGGACTGCGGCGCTGACCAGGACCGGCACGTCGGGGAAGAGGACCTGCACGTAGGCGCCGACGGTCAGCGCCACCGCCACCGGGGCAAACACGAATTCCAGAAGGACGCTGACTCCGGCGAGGTAGCCCCAGACCCGGCCCAGTGCTGTGCGGACGTAGGCGTAGGCTCCGCCGGCGTGGGGTACTGCTGCGGACAGTTCGCCGATCACGGTTGAGAGGCCGGCGTAGAGCAGGCCCATGATCGCGATTGCGATTAGGTAACCCCAGTAGCCAGTGAGGCCCAGGCCCGCGTTCCAGCCGTAGTAATCACCGGAGATCACGGCGCCGACGCCGATGCCCCAGAGCAGGACGGGCCCTGCAACCTTGTGAAGATTCTTCTTCTTGTGCTCCGCCTGCACTGGCGAAATTGTGGCTTGTGACACTGACCTGCTCCTTTGCGGGTTGTATCCATCATCGGCGCCACGGGAGGTGGGCCGTCTGATGTTTGACGAGGAAGCCGCGGGATTGCTCCGGTGGCTGGGTGCCGGGCTGAAATCAGCGCTCCGGGACCGGGTGTTACGAAGGGGTGTTACGAACGGCCGCCGCGGGGGCGGCGGGCCTGGCTTTTCTCTGGCGTCATCGGCAGGGAAAATGTCCGGAAGGGGCTTTCGCGACCTTGTTCATCAAGCATACCAAGTCGTTAGACGTCTGACAAGAGTAAGTTTGTGTTGTTTTCCGGGACGGTTAGGCGTGCAGGCCGGCCGCCGCGCGGGCGGCAGGAACTGCCCTTTTCATGACAGCATCTGCAGAGGCGTCATCGGGTACGGAGATCGCTTCCCGCTGGAGGCGCACGAATTCCTGATAGCGCTCCAGTTCGTCGTCGACGTCTTGCGCAGTCCAGTCCAGGGCCGGGGCCACGGCCCTGGCAACCTCGGACGCGGCTTCTTCCCCGAAGTCCTTGGATTCAATGGAAATACGCAGGCGGCGCTCAAGGACGTCCTCCAAATGCAGGGCCCCCTCGTGCGTCACCGCGTACAGCGCTTCAGCCAGAAGGGCGCCGCCGCCGCCGCAGATCTCCAGCCCGAGCACCCTGTTCTCGGCCACAGGCTTCAAGACTTCAGTGGCCATGTTTCCGTATCGACCGACCAGGCGGGCTGCGTGGCTGGACGGCAGTCCGAGGGTTTCGAGCATGTAGGCGCAGACGCTTTCAATCTCGGCGGCAACGAAGTTTTCGCCACCGAGGAGGGGCAGGTCCAGTGTTTGTGAGGGGCGGGCAGTGCTTCGCCCCCGTGTCGCGGCGTCCACAGCGTCCTTTGCCATGACCCTGTAGGTGGTGAGTTTGCCGCCGGCGATCACCGCGATGCCCTCGTGGGGCACGTCAACGACGTGTTCCCTGCTCAGCTGCGCGGTCGAGCCTGCCTTGCCTTTCACGAGCGGGCGGAGTCCGGCGTAGACACCGAGGATATCGTCGTGGAGGATCGGGACCTCGAGCACCTTGTTGACGTGATCGAGCAGGTACTGGACGTCCGCGGAGGTGGCGGAGGGATTCGTTTTTCCCAGGTCCCATGGCGTGTCGGTGGTGCCGATGATCCAGTAGTTGCCCCAGGGGATGACGAAAAGGACACTTGCCCCTGCCCGCAGGATCAATCCCATGGTGGACGGGAAGCGATCACGGTCGACGAGGATATGAACCCCCTTGGACATGGTGACTTCGACTGCCGAGTCGACGCCGATCATGGTTTGCGATTCTGCGGTCCACACACCCGTTGCGTTGATGATGGAGCGGGCCCGCACCTCGAACCGCTCATCCGTCTCTTCATCCGAGACGAGTACTGTGTGGTCCGCGCTGCCGGTGCCGGGCATGATCTCCACTGCGCCGGCGCGATTCATCGCATGGACGCCCCGTGACACCGCAGTGCGCACGATCGTTGCGACCAGCCTGGCGTCATCGACCTGGGCATCAAAGTAGCTGATGCCCCCACGGCATGCAGCACGGTTCAGGCCGGGCAGTTCAGCCCTGACGCGCTTGCGGCTGAGGTGGCGGTGCAGTCCGACGCCCGGGTGGCGGCCGCCGGCATAGCTGAACAGGTCATACAGGGCCATCCCGGCCCCCACATAAAACCGCTCAGCCAGCGGCGCGGTGACGGGGTAGAGGAACGAGACAGGCCTGACGAGATGGGGTGCGATTGTGCGCAGGAGAAGGCCGCGCTCCACAAGGGCCTCCTTGACCAGCTTGAAGTTGAGCTGCTCAAGGTAGCGGATTCCGCCGTGCACCAGCTTGGAGGACCGGCTGGAAGTGCCGCTGGCCCAGTCGCTCTTCTCGATAATGCCAACCGTAAGTCCCCGCGATGCCGCATCGAGGGCAGYGCCGGCGCCGACAACGCCGCCGCCAATAACAAGCACGTCGAGTACTTGCGACTTCATCGCAGCGCGGGCTGCTTCGCGTTGCGCAGTGTTGAGTCGCCCGGTTCCGGGGGAAGTGGCGGTCTTGCTCATTGTGGCCTCCATGGGTCTGCCTGCCTTTCGTGGCCAGGCTTCATCAGCATCAAAGGTCATTAGACGTCTGACGAATAAAAGTTGGTGTTGTTTGTTTGGGAATTGGTTTCGCGTGCGGTGAGGCCCGGCTTTTACAGTCCGGCGCCGATCCGTTCCGCTTCGGCGAGGGCGGCCAGGACGTCGGTCTTCGTCCACGCTCCGGTGAGGTAGGCGAGGTCGGCGATGTTGAAGCGGTTGCGCATGAGGTGGCAGTTCGTGAGCGCCCAGATGACGTCGTCTTCCTTGCTGGGGTTTTCCAGTTCGGAGAAACGGGTGGGCGCGCCGGCGGCGCGGAGCGCCGCGACGATTGCTTCCGGTTCGCCCAGCAGGCCCGAGAGCACCTCGGCGTGCGCCGGCCAGGTTGCGGCGGCGTCGCGGATTTTGGCGCCGGCGTCGACGGTACGGAGGTGTTCGAGTTTCTTGGAGTAGTCGGACCAGCACTCGTTGCTCGTGGAGCCGGCCTCGTCCATCCAGTCGAAGGCCTCCCGGACGGTGCGTTCGGCGTCGTCCGGCTCGGGGAGCCGGACGGTGCCGAGGCTTCCGGTGCGGAGCTTCTCGTTCATGTTCCGCCAGAGGATCGCGACGACGACGGTCGCGACGCCGACCTGGGCGCCGTGGTGGGCGGTTGCGGTGCCGCGGGCGGTGTTGGCCATGTCCAGCAGGTGGCTGATGACGTGTTCCATGCCGGAGGACGGGGAGGTTTGTCCCGCGACGCCCATCGAAATGCCCGACAAGGTCACGAACTTGGCCAGCGTCGACAAGGACTCCGGGTCGGAGGTCCCCACGCCGGGGGCAAGGCCCAGGAGTTCGGCGCCGTGGCGGCGGGTCATGGTCGCGGCCTCGGCGGAGTAGCCGCGGTCCATCTCGACGAGGGAGGACAGGTACCAGTCCGCGGGGGCGGTGAACATCGAGATCATGTCGCCGAGTCCGGAGCGGTTCAGCAGTGCCGGCGCCCCTTCCAGGACGTTGCTGTCGACCACGAGTGCGCTGGGCCAGCCGGAGTGGGCGGTGCGCTTGACGCCGTTGATCAGCAGCACGGACTGGTCATCGGCGAAGCCGTTGACGGAGGCGGCGCTTTGCACGACGACGTGCGGCCGGGTCCCGGCGGCGACCTTGCCGATGTCGCACAGGGTGCCGGAGCCGATGGTGACGATGACGTCCGCGCCGGCACAGCCGGCGGTCGTAGCGCTCACGGTGGTCTCGTCGGCGTGGACGTGGCCCGGGAGGGCCACGGTGGTGACCGTGCCGAGGGTTTCCAGGAGGGCCGTGACGGCGGGCTTGAGGTAGGTACCCGAGCCGGTGGTGTAGACGTCCTCGTCGGTCAGGACGGCGATGCTGTTATGGGCCGGGAGGGCGGCGACGATGTCGTGGACGGAGTCCAGCACGTCGGCGCCGATGACGACCTGGTCGAGGCCGACCAGGGGGTGGGAGAGGTAGCGGTCGAGGTCAGACGAGAGCGTCATGGCGTGTCACTTTCTGCGGGATGGATTCGACGGCGTCGAAGAGGGAGCGGTAGTCCTGGTAGGCCATTTCAAGGGCCTCGGCATGGGCAGGGTCGGGGTCGATACTGACCGGGTCGAGTTCGACCACGGCATCGACGGCGGATTCGAGGCTGGCGAAGGTGCCGGCGGCGACGGCGGCGAGCAGTGCCCCGCCGGTGGCGCTGGTCTCCTCGGTGAGCACCTTCTGGATCGGGGTATTGCAGAGCGTGGCCTTCGCCGAGAGCCACAGCGCGGAGCGGGCCCCGCCGCCGACGACGCGGACCGACTGGGCCAGGCCCATCGCATCAATCCGGTCGTAGATGTCACGGAACGCGAAGCAGTTCGCCTCGATGATCGCCCGGGCCATGTCGGTGGAGTCGTGGTTCATCGACAGCCCGGCGAACGTCCCGCGCAGGGAGTCGTTCCACCGGGGCGCCATGGAGCCGGTCAGTGCCGGGATGAAGCGGACCCCGCGGGCGCCGGGCTCCGAGCGGGCGGCGCGGTCGAAGAACTCCTGCTGGCTGACGCCGAGGACGTTCTGGGCAAACCACAGCGTGTTGCCGCCCGAGACGAAGCCGGGGTTCTCGATCAGGTAGGTGCCGTCCACGGCGTGCGCGTGGGTCTCGACGAGTTTGGTCTCGTCGAAGACCGGGACGGCGCTGGAGACGCCGACCGGTTCGGCCGTGCCGAGGATATCGACGACCACCCCGGGCCGGACCCCGCCGGCGCCCAGGCATGCGGCGTGGTCATCGCCGGTGCTGACCACAACGGCGCAGCCCGTGGTCAGCCCCAGCGCCGCAGCCGCCTCCGCGGTCAGGGTCCCGGCGACGTCGGTGGCGCGGCCGATCTCCGGAAGCTTGGCCCGGTCCAGCCCGGCGGCGTCGATGAGTTCATCGCTCCAGTCCCGGGTCACTACGTCATAGAGCAGCGAGGACGAGGAATTCGCGTGGTCCTGGATCGAACGGCCGGTCATCCATGCGACAGCGTAGCCCCCGACCGAGGGCAGCGACGCGGCCCGCCGGTACACCTCGGGCTCGTTGTCGGCCAGCCACATCAGCTTTGGTCCGGTGTGGCTGGCGTCCAGGTTCAGCCCCGTCCGGGCGAACAGCCAGTCCGGATCGATCGCGTTCCCGAGCCGGGCAACCTGCTCGGTGGCGCGCCGGTCCAGCCAGATAATGGCCGGCCGCAGCGGACGCATGTCGGCGTCCACCGGCACGACGCCGTCCACCTGGCTCGAGAGCCCGATATGGGTCACCTCGGCCGGCTTCACGCCGGTCCGGGCCAGCACGGCCCGGACGCTGGAGGCAATCCCGTGCCGGTAGTGCGCCGGATCCTGCTCTGCCCAGCCGCTGTGCGGGTGCGCCATCGCATACCCGCTGCTTGCGGTCGCGACGATCACGCCCTMCGGCGACATCAGTACCGCCTTCGCGCTCTGCGAGCCAAGATCACAGCCAATTACATATCCCAATGAAATACTCCTTTGTATCCCAGTGGCCTTCCCCCGAAGCCATCACCATCTGCGTAAGTCGTCAGACGTCTAATAACTAGATTACGGGTGCGGCTCCCGGCCGTCAACCCCCGCCGATGTCCTTCCGGCACGAGCACCCMCGTCGAGGTCCCCGGCCTCACTGGCGTCACGAGCCGCTGGCCCTGGGTGAAGCCGCCACGGACGTTGTCAAGGGCCGGCCGCGGTCTGGTCGCCGATTGGCGCAGAGCCTAGAATCGGGCTAGGCGCACCGGGCCAAGGCACCGGCCGGACACGCCCGCCGGAGATCACGTCCATGTTCCAGCGGTGCCGATAGGGGAGGCCCGCCATGGCGTTCATCAACAGGCCCAACAGTTCGCTGCCGCGGGAGCGCGCGTCCGGTGGGGAGTCCTGACCGCCATGGGCACCACGGGAAAACTTGAAACGGAACAAAAGTACGACGCCGGGACCTCTGCGGCGCTGCCGGATCTGCAGGAAATCGAAGGTGTGGACCACGTCGCGGAGCCTGTGACTGATCAGCTTGAGGCTGTGTACTTCGATACCCCGGCCCTGGTCCTCGCGGCACGGCGCATTACCCTTCGGCGCCGCACGGGCGGGGCGGACGAGGGCTGGCACCTCAAGCTTCCCGCCGGGGCCGACCAACGGGAGGAGATCCATGCGCCGCTGGGGCAGCCGGAGACCGTTCCGGAAGAACTGTCCGACCATCTGCAGGTCCTCATCCGGGGCGACGAACTCGAGCCCGTCGCCCGGCTCAGTACGCGGCGCACCACCTACCGGCTATACGGGCCGGGCGGTGAGCATTTGGCCGACTTCGCCGACGACCACGTTCATGCCGAGGCCCTGCGGCCGCCGGGGCCGGCCGTCGACTGGCGTGAATGGGAGCTCGAACTCGTCCACGGCACAGCGGAGCTCTTTGAGGCTGCCGCCGCAACTCTGACGTCTACCGGAGCCGGCCACTCCGCTTATCCTTCCAAGATCGCCCGTGCCCTGGGCGATGCCTGGCCGGCCGAGTTCAGTCCCCGGACTCCAAAACCCCGGAAGAAGGGACCGGCAGTCGACGTCGTGACCGCCTATTTAGACGCGCGGATTGGTGACTTCATCGCCAATGATCCGGGTGTGCGGATGGGCACACCGGATTCCGTCCACAAGATGCGGTCCGCGACCCGCCGGGCGCGCTCCGCCCTGGCCACGTACCGCAAACTCTTCAACCGCTCAGCGGTGCGGGAACTCCAGGCTGAACTGAAGTGGCTGGGCCAGATCCTGGGCCCGGCCCGCGATGCCGAAGTCATGCTGGAGCGGCTTCGCCAGCACATCCTGGAGCTCCCGGAAGAACAGAGGTCCGGCCTCTTGGCCCAGATGATCGATCAGGAGCTGGTCGCAGCCCACGACGCGGGCTACAGAAACGTCCTGGAGACCCTCCGGACCGGCCGCTACTTCCGTCTCCTGGGCTCCCTGGAGGACTTCCGGGACAACCCGCCTGCCAAGCCACGCGCCTTCCGGCCCGCGCGCAGCGTGACGGCCAAGCTGGTCAACAAAGCCGCGAAGCGGGTGGAGCGTGCCCGGAAGGCCGTCAAAGGCTCGGCCGACAGGGCCGCGCGCGACACAGCGCTGCACGAGGTCCGAAAAGACGCCAAGCGCCTCCGCCACGCGGGTGAGTCGGTCCTGGAGATCCACGGCAAGCGCGCCGCCAAACTCACCAAAGCGGCCGGACGGCTCCAGACAGTACTCGGCGACCATCAGGACAGCGTCATGGCGACCGACCTCCTGCGCAGACTCGCGGCCACCCCGGACCGGCCCGCCGATGCCGACCTCGGCTTCGAGGGTTTGCTGGAGATGGAAGAACGCATTGCCCGGAAGACGGAGAACAAAGCCCGCAAGGCAGGGAAGAAGCTTCGCCGCTTGCGGCTGCGACCCTGATCCTGGACGCGTCGAGCGTCGGGTTAATGGCCGGACAGGCTGCCGGCCATTGCGGAAACTCTGCCGCGATCCCTGCGGTACATGGCGGAGTGCTCGAGGAAATCCTCCCGTCCGGTGGCCGCAGCGCGGCCGTCCGTCAGCTCTGCCAGTTCGTCCAGCCTGGCCGCGAGGGTTTGGAACACTTGCACGTGTCCGAAGCTGACACCGTACGCGTCAATGAGGGCATCCAGGCGGGACAGCCGCTGCTGCTCTTCGGGAGCCCCGGGGCCGCCGTTTTCCCCCAGCGGCACGAGCCGGTACGCGAGGTAGGCAAAGTCCCAGATTCGTGGTCCCGGCGAGGCCGTGTCGAAGTCGATGAGCGCGGTTAGCCGCCCATCGGCAAACACCATGTTGTACGGCGCGGCGTCGTTGTGGCACACGACTTCTGCGGGTTGGTGAGTGGGCAGTTGCCACGAGAGATCCGCCCGGGCCAGTCCGACGCTGGCGTCGTGAATGCGGCGGAGCAGGGCTCCGGCGTCGCGCAGAACGGAAGGATCCCAAATCCAGTCGGGCAACGGGTATTGTGCTGCATCGCCGTCGATGAAGCTGAGGACCTCGCGGCCATGGTCGTCCATGCCCAGTGCCTGGGGGACCTCAGTGACGCCAGCATGCCGAAGGGCTTCGAGGAGCGAATGGACGGCCGGCGTCCACGGCCCCGCGGTCCGGCGCACCGTTCGGCCGACCCGCGTGACGAGAGTCGAATTACCTCCGGTCAGAACTTCTTCTTCGTCCATCCGCCCAAATCTACCCCCGTCGACCTTTGCCCAGGACCGGGGGAGCGGAAGACCCGTCCGGTCTCCAACGGCCTGGACGGTGGCGTCGACTGCGTCACTTTGTGCCCCTCCGAAGTTGGACCGTGACGTTCCACCGCCAGCGGGCGCATCCGTGTCAGGATCAGTCATGACCGACCGCCTGATGCTCCTCGACACCGCGTCGCTGTACTTTCGCGCGTTCTACGGCGTGCCCGACACGATCCGCCGCGCCGACGGCACCCCGGTGAACGCTGTTCGCGGGCTGCTCGACATGATCGCACGGCTCACCACCGACTACGGTGCGACGCATCTCGTCGCGTGCTGGGACGACGATTGGCGCCCGCAGTGGCGGGTAGACCTCATCCCGAGCTACAAATCGCATCGGGTCGCCGAGGAGGTGGCAGGCGCCCCCGATGTGGAGGTGGTGCCGGACGCGCTCGAGGCGCAGATTCCGATGATCCGCCGCGTGCTCGAGCTCGCCGGAATCGCCGTCGTCGGGGCTGCCGACCACGAGGCCGACGACGTCATCGGCACCTACGCCAGCCACGCCGACCTTCCGGTCGACGTGGTGACGGGCGACCGCGACCTCTTCCAGATTGTCGACGACGCCCGTCAGGTGCGGGTGGTCTACACCGCGCGCGGCATGAGGAACCTCGAAGTCCTGACCGACGCCGACGTCGTCGGCAAGTACCGTGTGCTGCCCATGCAGTATGCCGACTACGCGACCCTGCGCGGCGACACCTCCGACGGGCTGCCAGGCGTCGCCGGCATCGGCGAGAAGACTGCCGCGTCGCTGCTCGGTGAGTACGGCACGCTCGATGCGCTGCTCGCGGCTGCCGCGGATGCAGGGAGCGGGCTGTCCACCGCAGTGCGGTCGAAACTCGCCGCGGCGGCGGATTACCTCACGGTCGCGCCCACCGTCGTGAAGATCGTGAGGGACCTGGAACTGCCGACGCTCGAGGAGGCCGGCGCGCGGCTGCACCCTGTCTCCGGCGGTTCGCGGGCCGAGCTTGAGCGTCTCGCCACAGAATGGAACCTCGGCGGTTCGGTCGGCCGGCTCCTTGAGGCATTCGACCTGCGTCGTTAGGGAAGTCCCCGGGGCGTGTGGGCAAATGCCGGGGCGGAGGTGCGATCCGGACCGCACCTCCGCCCGCCGGCGGCCTGTTTTCAGTGTTTCTTGAAGGCGTCCTTGACCTTTTCGCCGGCCTGCTTCAGGTCTGCCTTGACCTGATGGCTTTTGCCCTCGGCCTTCATCTTGTCGTCGCCGGTGGCTTTGCCGGCCGCCTCTTTGCCTTTGCCGTGGAGTTTCTCGGCGGCATTGTGGATCTTGTCACCCAGGCCCATGATGAACCTCCTTAGTTATGTCGCCCCCGCGACGTGAATGCCATGGAGGCCACACTTAATTGTAGGGACGGAACCGTGGAAAGCGGGGGCCATTTGGTGCGGTCCGGGCCATTCCCGGCTCCGGGACAACAATCCAGGTCAGGCGGTCACGTTCCAGAATACAAATGCCGCCAGCCGGAGTATTCGGGCAGGGACCATTGGCAGCGGTGGCAGTGCGCCGGCAGAGCGGCGGTGTTAGTCGGCAAGAATGCGGTAGAGCGCGCGGCGGGTGTCATCGATTACCGTCATTGCGGCATTGCGTTGTTCCTCGGTTGCCGAGAAGCGGAATTGGTGGATGACTCCCATGAGTTTTCCGACGCTTTGGTGGAACGCCGGCCCGGATCCCTCCGGGTCGGTGTTCCAGGCGTTCCCCAGCTCCTCGGCGTGATCGGCCACGTAGGCCTTGCCCGCATCGGTGAGGGTGAACTCGGTGCGCCGGCCATCACCTACGGGCGCAATGAGCTCTTCATCAACGAGCTGCTGGAGCGTCGGGTAGACGGACCCCGGGCTCGGACGCCAGGCGCCCGAGGTTTTTTCCGCAATGGTCTTGATCAGCCCGTAGCCGTTGGACGGTGATTCGGCCAAGAGGGAGAGAATCGCCGAACGAACATCGCCCCTGCTGGCCCGCCGCGACCCGCCGGGGCCAAAACCCGGTCCGAAGCCCGGTCCGAAGCCCGGTCCAAACCCGCGGCCCGGGCCGAAACCACCGTGTCCGTGGGGTCCGCGGCGGCTCCTGCCGCGCCCGAAACGTGCCTGGGCGGGTCCGCCGTCCGTGAATTTGTCGTCATGCATGCCTTTCATAGCGGCATCGACCTTTCTCAATCAGTTGTGATCAATGATGGTCGCCGATTGTTCGGCGATAATTAACGATATATCGGTGAGTATCGGCGGTCAAGAGTCGATTTACCCCGGCATCCGCTGACTCGCGGACGCTGCCAGCCGCTGCCGTACAGGTCACGGATACAGCAGGTCATCGAGCAGCCGTTGCACATGCTCCGGCCGCTCGATGTTCGCGAAGTGGCCGCAATGCGGGAGTGTCACCGTCTGGACGCGTGGGATTATCTCGGCCAGTCGGAGCAGGTCAGAGGGTGGTGTGAACACATCGCTGTCCCCGCGGATCGCCAGCACCGGACACAGAATGCCCCGCCACAGGCCAAAATTGTAGTGCGCCGCGGCCCGGGCTGCCGCGGAGAAACAGGCCGGCCGGGCGTCCTCGCCAAGCCCTCGAAGCACCCCCGCGGAGATGGATGCGGGTTCTGCAAAAAACGGGAACAACAGCGGCCGCATCACGGCGGTGGACCCGATTGCACGGACCAGCGCGGGCCCTGCCGGGCCGAGGGCTGCCGCGGCGCGCATGGCCAGCAGCATGCCCAGAAACATCGGGAACCGGAACAGGCTGCGCAGTGGCTTGTCGGCCGCTTCGGACACGCCGAAGGTGGTCGCCGAAATCGCGGTCACGCTGGCGGTCCGCCCGGGCCACGCCGCGGCGATGTGCAATGCCAGGAAGCCTCCCATGGAGTGGCCCACCAGGTTCCACCGCCGGTAGCCGAGCGAGGTCAAAGTACCGGTGACGGCGCGTGCCATCGCTTCGATGCTCAAATTCGCCATCCGGGCGTCCTGAGTGGACTAGCCCCAGCCCGGCAGGTCTATCAGCACCCGGTCATGTGCCGCTGCCGGGTGAAGAAGCTCCCGGAAGGACGTCCAGGAGCCCGCGGCGCCGTGGAGGTAGACATCCGCCGTCCCGGATACGGCGTGCGGGCCCCCGGTGCCTTCCTGGACATGCACCGTGCAGGGGCCCAGCTCCGTGGCAAGGGTGCGCCGCCGCAGCGTGGCAGCCCCCGTACTTGCGGTTTCCTGCTGAACACCCATGGTCACCTTCTGTTCGTGGTCTTTGAAGGTGATTCGGAGCGGCGGGGGTGCAGGACCGGACGCGAGGCTCGAGGCGGTGGAGGCCGGTGCGGATCAGGGCCTCCGAGGGCGCCGTTATCCGCGGCTCGGGGGAGGCGGTGGTCCGGCCGTCGCGGCCGGGCCGAACGTGGGGACTGTTGTCACGGAGCCCACGTTCGGGAGTGCGTGGCGGGTGGCGTGGTCGATTTCGTCGTGGATTGTGGCAAGTTCGCCCACGTCGGTGATCGTGGTCAGGGGGATGGAGACCTCGACGTGAAGCCGGTGGCCGGACCAGCGCAGCCGGGATGTTGCGCCCGCGGGGGCGTGGGCAGTGACAACCGCCGCCAGGCGTTCCGTAAGGTTCGGGTCCACGCCGTCCATCAGCCTGCGCCCGATGTCGCGAATGGTTCCCCAGAGGAGCACGGCGATGGCTGCGGAGATGAGCAGGCCCACGATCGGATCTGCAAGCGGAAATCCGAGCCATATGCCGATGACTCCGGCGACGACGGCCAGCGAGGTGAAGCCGTCGGTGCGGGCATGAATACCATCGGCGACGAGCGCGGCGGACCCGATCCGCCGTCCCACRCGGATCCTGTAGATCGCGACTAGTTCGTTGCCGGCAAAGCCCACGAGCCCGGCGGCGAGCACCCAGCCCAGGTTCTGGACGGGTTGGGGTTCAAAGAAACGCCGGATGGATTCGACGGCGGCCACCACGGCGGAGAGCGCGATCATCGCCACGATGAACAGCCCTGCGAGGTCCTCGGCGCGGCCGAATCCGTAGGTGTACGTCCGGGTCGCGCGGCGGCGTCCGAGCAGAAAGGCGATCCACAGCGGAACGGCGGTCAGGGCATCGGAAAAATTGTGGACCGTGTCCGCCAGCAGTGCCACGGAGCCGCTGATGAGGACGATGACCAGCTGGAACAGCGACGTGGCCCCCAGTCCGAGCAGGGAGACCTTGACGGCGCGAATGCCTTGGGAACTTGTCTCCAGGACGGAGTCGATTGAGTCGGCCGAGTCATGGGAGTGGGGCACGAAGAGCTCCTGCAGCCAGCCCTTGAACCCGGTCGCATGGACATGGCCGTGCGGGCCGTGGTCGTGGTGATGGGCGTCGTCGTTAGCATGTCCGTGCGGGTGCGGGTGGACATCGTGGCCGGGATGCATTGGCCGGTTCATGCGCCGGCCTCCCTTGTGAGGCTGTGCGGGGCTGTGCTGTGATGCGGGGCCGTGCCGAGGGTGTGTTCGGCCTGGTGGATGGCGTCGGCCACGAGCTGCCAGGCGTGCCCGTCCTGCAGGCGGTAGTAGACCTTAGTGCCTTCCTGGCGGGTGGCGACCATGCGCGCCAGCCGCATCTTGGCCAAATGCTGGGAGACCGCGGCCGCCGATTTCCCGGCCTTTTCGGCCAGTACGTTGACGGGCAGTTCACCGTGGCGCAGGGCCAGGATGAGCCTGACCCGGGTGGCGTCAGCCAGCATGGCAAACACCTCCACGGCCAGCTCGACGTACTGGCTGTCCGCGGTGAGCGTGCAAGCCTTGTTATCTGCATTCATACGCAGATACTTACATATAACCACGCTCCACTCAAGACGGCCGACTCAACGGGATACCGTTAGTGGCCATCAGGACGATTCCGGTGCGTCCGGATTCCGAAGGCTCAGCTGCTTGGCGTGGAAGTCGAAATGAAGCGTGGGGTAGGCGTAGACATCGTTGAGTGTCATCAGCGGCGTGAAGAAGGGGTCCCACCTGTCAGGAAACGGCATTGACCTGGCAAGGGACTGCGGGTTCTCGTGTTCGAGCCGGCGGGAGAGCGCGGCGATGGTTCTATCCAGTTTCCGGCTCATCCTGCGCCTGTTGTAGACGCGGGCGGCGGCCCGGGAACCCCAGTAGTTCACCACATCAAAAGGACCGGTGCCCGCGTTGAGGACAGCAGCGAATGCCCGGCCCGCCGGGCGGGGGAGCCGGCTGACGACGTGGACCAGCGGAAGCAGGGCGCGGACCACCATGTAGCCGAAGACCATGTGGAAGAGCAGTTCCTCGTTGGTCCAGCGGGTGCCCGTACTTTTGCGGCCGAGGTCATTGGGCGCCGCGTCCTGCAGCAGGGCGTCGAGGTGGCGGCGGGCGCGGCTGTACCCGGCCAGGATTTCGTCCATCGTCGGCTCCACAATGTGCCCTTCGCCGTCTCACGCCTTCAGTCGTGCCCTTATTATGTCCCGTGTCTATCAGCCTCAGGGGCAGCGGGTCTCTTAGCTGGTTCTGGAGGGCCTGAGCTGCCGCACGCCTCCGGCAGCGGCGAGAATGGCGGCCGTGGCGGCTGCAGCGGTCATGGCGTACGCCATGACCGTGTATGTCCCGAGCCAGGCGGCCAGCACGGGTCCCGCCGCCGGGGCGACGGCCGTGACAGCTGTGAGCGGTGCCGCGAACAGTCCCTGCAAAGTGCCAAGATTCTGGGTTCCCCAGCGGTCAGCCATGATGGTGGCCTGCAGCAGTGTCTGGCACCCGCGGACCGCGCCGGCGAGCATACCCGCCGCGATCAGCGCCGGCATCGGGCCGGGCAGTGCCGCGAGCAGGAAGACGGCGCAGGCCGCCGTGCCGGCGATGACCTGCAGCCGGGCGCCGGACGGGATGGCTGCGAACAGCAGCCGGCCGCCGACCTGACCGGCGCCCACAAGACCGAGCCCGAGCGCGGCCGTGGCATAGTCGGCGCCTTTCTCTACGAGCAGCGGAATGATGTTCAGCGTCACGGTGTAGAGCCCGAGGCAGAGCAGGACCATCAGCGCCTGCAGACCCAGGAATTCCGGGCTTCGCCGCACGGCCCGCACCATCACCTGGTGGTCCGGGGCCGGGATTCCGGGGGCAGCCGGGGCCCAGTTCCGGTTCAGGTACCGGGCGTGCAGCGGCACAGAGATGATTCCCATGATCCCGGCGAGGATGAGGAAGGCGCCGCGCCAGCCGAACGCGGATATCAGGGCTGCGGTGAGCGGGGCGAAAATGGTGGATGCGAACCCGGCGACAAGGGTCAGGACGGTCAGGGGCCGTACCCGGGCGCGTCCGTACCAGCGGCTAATCACCGTGAAGGCCGGCTGGTACAGCACCGTGGCCTGCGCGGTCCCGGCGACGAGCCAGGCCGCAAAGAACGCCGGCAGATTAGGGGCCAGTCCCACCGCGACCAGGGCCAGCACTCCGAGCAGGGATCCGCCGATCATCAGCGCACGCGGCCCGGTCCTGTCCAGCCTCCTGCCGACGGCGATCCCGGCCGCAGCGGAGACCAGCAGGCCGGCGGAAAAGGCTCCCGTCACTAGCGCCGGGTCCCAGCCGGTGTCCTCGCTGATGGGCCGGACCGCCGCGATCAACGAGTAGTAGAGCACGCCCCACCCGGTCGTCTGGGTGATACACAGCGCGGCCAGGCCGCCGCGCGGTGCACCCTCCGCGACCACTGTCCGGGACAACGCCGGGGCGGGCATGGCCTAGTCCCCGGTCAGCTCCGCATGCAGTTTCCGGACCCGGGCCTTGATGTCGTCCCGGACCAGGCGCATGCGTTCCATGCCTTCGATGCCGCGTTCGGAGGGCTCGTCCGTATCCCAGAACTCGAGCCGCTGGCCCTCGCGGGGCTCGACCTTAGCCTGGTTGCCCAAGACGATGACGACGTCGGCCGTGTCCAGGGCCTCGTCGGTGACGGGCTTGGGGTATTCGCCGGTGATGCCGATGCCGAGTTCATTCAGAGACTCCACGGCCTGGGGGTTCAGCGACTGACCGGGCTTGGTCCCGGCGGAGTGCACCGTGACGCTCCCATCGGCGAGATGGTTCATCAAACCTGCGGCGAGCTGGGACTTTCCGCCATTCTTGCTGCAGACGAACAGGACGCTGGGCGTTTTCGTGGTCTCGGTCATGCGTTTGATTCTTCCTTCTCTGGGCTGGGTTCGTGGAGCAGTGATACTGCCGGTTGATCTTCGCCGGAGCGTCCGTGGGACAGTCCGGTGGGGAAGCCGACGAGCACCGGCTCGGGAGCGGCGCAGCACGAGGACTCTGATGCGACGGCGACGGCCGCCGGAACGTCGCAGCTGCTGCCAGCGTCGGAGGAGCAGACACCGGTTTCGGGGAGTTCGAGCTGGACGGTGTCCGCGGCCTCGCGGTCGCCGGCCAGGGCGGCGGCGACGGAGCGGACCTGTTCGTAGCCGGTGGCGAGCAGGAAGGTTGGCGCACGGCCGTAGGACTTCATGCCGACGATGTAGAAGTCCTTGTCCGGGTGGGCCAGGAGCTTGGCGCCGTGCGGTGCAACAGTGCCGCAGGAGTGGAACTCCGGGTCGATGAGCGGGCCGAGCTCCACGGGTGCTTCGACGGCCGGGTCAAGGTTCAGGCGGAGCTCACGCAGGATGTCCAGGTCCGGGCGGAAGCCCGTGCAGGGGACGACGACGTCGGCCTCGAGGGTGCGTCCGTCAACGGATTCCACAGTCACGCCGGAATCCAAGGCTTTGAGGGAAGCAATGCCGAAGCCGGTATGCAGTTCGATGGTCCCGGCCTCGACGAGGCGGCGCAGGCGGGCACCGAGCTGGCCGCGTGCGGGCAGCCCGTCGGCGTCGCCGCCGCCGTAGACTTTCTCGGCGGACGCGCCGCGGACCGCCCAGAGGATCCGGGTGCCCGGTTCGTCCTTGGCCAGGTCCGCGAGACTGATCAGGGTGTTGGCGGCGGAGTGGCCGGCGCCGACGACCAGGACACGGCGTCCGGCGAAAGCGCCACGGTCACGGCCCGTGACGTCAGGGAGCGGCGAGGAGATCCGGTCTGCGGCGGAGTCCTCGCCGATGGCGGGAAGCCCGGAGGTCCCCAGCGGGTTGCGGGTGGACCAGGTACCGGAGGCGTCAATGACCCCGGCCACGGTGTGGTCGCGGGTTTCCCCGTCCTGGTGCTCGACGCGGACGACGAACGGTGTGATCTCGCGGTTACGGGTGTGGGTCTTGTCCATGCCTGTGCGGGTGACGGCGATGGCTCTGGCGCCGGTCTGCAGCCGGGAGCTGATGGCCGGGAGCGCGGCCAGCGGGGCCAGGTACCGATCGATGAGTTCCCCGCCGCAGGGCAGCGCGGTGGGCCGGGGCGCCTCCCAGCCGGCGGCTCCGAGCAGGCGAACGGCGGCGGCATCGATGTTGAACCGCCACGGGGAGAACAGCCGGATGTGGCGCCACTGCTCGATCGCGGCGCCGGCGGAGGGGCCGGCTTCGAAGATCAGCGGTTCGAGTCCGCGTTCGATCAGGTGGGCCGCGGCGGCCAGGCCCACGGGGCCGGCGCCGATCACGGCAACGGGAAGGTTCTTCGCTGAATCCATTGGTGTCCTCTTTCATCCGTTGTGGTGTTGCGGTTGTTTTCGGTTGGCCCTGCCGGCCGGGGTTGGGCCGGCAGGCGCCGGGGTTGGGTTAGCAGCAGTCCTGATCCTCGTCGTCGCAGCATCCGTCGCTGCAGCATCCGGTGTTCATTCAGCTCACCCCCTCTCCGTCCTCTGTCAGACGTGTGGTGCTGCCCCTTACTTGGCGGCAGGGGTCAGGGACTCGATCAGGTCCTCGATGCGGCCCTTGATCTCGTCGCGGATCGGGCGTACGGCTTCCACACCCTGGCCTGCCGGATCCTCCAGGACCCAGTCTTCGTAGCGCTTGCCGGGGAAGTAGGGGCATTCGTCGCCGCAGCCCATCGTGATCACGACGTCGGATTCCTGCACGGCCTCGGTGGTGAGGATCTTGGGGATTTCGGCGGACATGTCGATGCCGAGTTCGGCCATGGCCTCGACCGCGGCCGGGTTGACCTTGTCGGCGGGCTGGGAGCCGGCGGAACGGACCTCGATCCGCCCCTCACCGAGGGTGGTCAGGAAGGCTGCGGCCATCTGGGAACGGCCGGCGTTGTGGACGCAAACGAACAGGACGGACGGCTTCTTTGCGGTTTCGGTGCTCACGGGGTTTCTCCTGGAATCAATGAGGTGAGTGGGCGATACAGTCTGGAGTCTTGCGCCCGGCTTGAACCTCTCAACCGAACATTGATGATGATCGATATAGAGAGTATCGGGCTATAGATTGATGAATGTCAATATTGGCTGTCGGTGGATTTCTGCGACGGACCTAGACGGCGGTTACGCGGGGTGCAAGGTCATTGATGCGGCGGGTGATGTCGTTGAACGCCATGTCGAAAGCTTCTTTGGTGCCCGGGCGCAGCGGGTCCGGCACGGACCAGTGGATTCCACCCAGTCCGGGCAGTTCCTCGTGGGCCTTGTCGCAGACGGTCACGATGAAGTCGCCCTGGTCTGCCACCTGGATCAGGGTGCGCGGGGGAAGGTCCGCAAGGTCCAGGCCATGACGGCGGGCGACGTCGATAGCGCCTTGGGCGATGCGGTCTGCGGGGTGCGTTCCCGCCGACGTCGAGGGAATTTCACTGACCTGCTGCCAGAGAGCGGCGGCCAGCTGGGACCTGGCGCTGTTCCGTGTGCAGACAAACAGGACGCGGCTCGCCCCGTGTTCGGCCCCCGGCACCAGGCCCTCCAGGGCGCCGGCAGCAAGCCGGATATAGCTGCGGCGCCTGTCGGCTTCGGAGCGGTGCCGGGTTGCCAGCCCGGCATCTTCCAGCGTGCGCAGATGGTGGGACAGCAGATTCGACGGCATCCCCAGCTCGGCCTGCAGCTCCGTCGGGGAGAAGTCCCCGAGGGTCAGCAGATCAACGATGCGCAGCCGCGCAGGATCGCCGAGGGCTGCGTGCTTGGCTACCCGCACCCGAAAGCCTTCTGCTGCCTCAATATTCATTGGTTCAATTTTGACTGACGTAGTTCTTTGGATCAAGCTGTTGCCATGACTTCCAACCAGCCGCCGCTGTGGCGCCGCGCCATCGCCGAACTGCTCGGTACCAGCCTGCTCGTGGCCATCGTCGTCGGCTCCGGGATCGCCGCGCAGCAGCTCTCACCCAGTGACGTTGGCCTGCAGCTGCTGCAGAACAGCACCGCCACAGTGCTGGGCCTGACGGTGCTGATCCTGATGCTCGGGCCTGTGAGCGGCGCGCATTTCAACCCCGTGGTCTCCCTCGCCGACTGGATCCTGGGCCGACGCGCCGGTACCGGCTTGACCCTGCCGGAGCTGGGCACCTATGTGGTTGCCCAGACCGTGGGTGCGGTCAGCGGCAGTATGGTCGCGAACGCCATGTTTGAGGTGGGCACCTCCATCTCGTCCAAGGAGCGCGCAACGCCGGGGCATCTCCTGGGTGAAGTTGTCGCCACTGCGGGGCTGGTCCTGCTGATCTTCGCCTTGGCTGCCACCTCCCGCGGCGTCCTTGCCGCGCCGGCGGTGGGCGCCTACATCGGAGCCGCGTACTGGTTCACGTCCTCGACCTCGTTCGCGAATCCGGCAGTGACGGTGGGCCGCATCTTCAGCGACACCTTCGCCGGCATCGCACCGGCCTCAGTTCCCGGCTACGTTCTGGCGCAGCTGATCGGCGCAGCAATAGGAATTGGCCTTCTCCTCATCCTGTTCCCCTCCGCGGCCCGCACCGCGGACGGCGTCGTCCTGGCGCACAGTGCCGAAACCGCCCGCTCCTAGCCTTGGCCGGCGGCCGAACAATGCCGCCCCCACCCAAAACAGATCTGCGCCAGGTCGCCCGACCCGAGCTCTTGCGCCCATACATTGATGTCTATCAATATCAGGGCATAATGGGTACATGAAATTGTTGCCTGTACTCGAGCCGGCCACGGATGAATCCTGCTGCACCCCGGCAGGGCCCCCTGCCCTGGGTCCCGAGGAAGCCCAGCAGAGGGCCCTGGTTTTCAAGGCGCTGGCCGACCCGAACCGGCTCCGGCTGCTCTCCATCGTCAAGGCCGGCGAGTCAGGGGAGGCATGCGTCTGCGACCTCACCGAGCCGCTGGACCTGGGCCAGCCCACGGTCTCCCACCACCTGAAGGTCCTGGTCGAGGCCGGGCTGCTGCACCGTGAAAAGCGCGGCACGTGGGCCTACTACTCCCTGGTGCCCGGGGCGCTCGAGCAGACGGCCGGGCTCCTGGCGACGCTGTGACCGCGCAACAGTCCGCGGTGACGATCCGCTCCATGCGCGAGGACGACTGGCCGGCCGTCCGGGGAATCTACCGTGAAGGAATCGCCACCGGCCACGCCACCTTTGAGGCGGAAGTGCCGGACTGGGAACGCTTCACCAGTTCCCGGCTTCCCGCGCACCGCCTCGTCGCCGAGGCTCCCGAGGGCGGGATCCTTGGCTGGGCGGCTGTCTCCGCGGTGTCGGCGCGGCCCGTTTATGCCGGCGTGGTCGAACACTCCGTCTACGTCGCCGCGGAAGCCCGCGGCAAGGGAGTCGGGGCCGCGCTGCTTCAGGCCTTGGCCGCATCGACCGAACGGTGCGGGATCTGGACGATCCAGGCCAGTGTCTTCCCCGAAAACGAAGCAAGCCTGAAGCTCCACCTCGCGAACGGATTTGCCGTCGTCGGCCGGCGGAACCGCATTGCCCGCATGAGCTACGGCCCCAGCGAGGGGCAATGGCGGGATACGGTGCTGATCGAGCGGCGCTCCCCGGTCGTCTAGGACTCCGCCTCGCCAAACCGCTGGAAGGATGCGCTTTGCTGGGCAAGCCGGCGCATGGCCAGGAGTACCGGTTCCATCAGGAGTGTCCCAAGAACCACGTGCCTCATGGCGGCCTCGGCCGAATCCGTGGGGACACTTTCGACGTCGGCCGCCGCGATGTCCCGCATTGCCGCGGCGTAGCGGTCCAAGAGTGCGGCCGGCGCATCGAACCCGGCATCTGAGAGCCCGTGCAGGGCGTCCACCAGGGCGGCCTGAGCATCGCGGTCGCATGTCTCTGCGCCCCATCCCCAGCGGTCCAGGAGCCGCTGTGCCGGGGAGAGATCGACGTCGTCCGGTGCGGTCCGAGTGACCGCGTGGTGCGCAATTCCGAGCAGGTCGTGGCCTGACTCCGGCGGGTTCTCCAGGCCAAGCAGTACCTGGCGGGTGGCGCTGATGCTGAGCCCGGCGGTCCCAATGAGTGCCCGGATGAGCTTCAGCCGCCGAACATGCGAGTCGTCGTAGCGGGCCTGCGTCGCGGACGTCAGCACGCCCTCATGAAGCAATTTCTCCCGAAGGTAGTACTTGATGGTGGCCACCGGAATCTCAGTAGCAGCGGCCAGCTGTGAGATGCGCAAAGTTTCTCCTTGACTTGGATAGTCGCACTCGCCAATATTGGGGAGTAGCGGTATCCAGTTAGGAGAAAAGTATGGCACGCATCAATGCTGGGCGTTTCGCTCACCGCCATTCCGGTGATTTGGTGGTCTTCCTCATCGGCATGCGCATCAACAGGCCCTGGCGTCCGGATCTCTGGCTGCCGGTGTTCCTTGCGATGCCCCGGATGCTGACCGAACTCTTCCGGGAGCCGGGTTCCGGGCTCCTTGGTTGCCGGTTTGCCCTCGGAGCCGGCGGGCCGGTCATTGTGCAGTACTGGGACTCGGTGGACAAGCTGTATGCCTACGCCAGCGCGCCCCAGTCCGAGCACAGACCCGCCTGGGCTGCCTTCAACCGCCAGGCAAGGAAGGCCCCAAAAGCTGTCGGCATCTGGCATGAGACCTTCCAGGTAAGCAGGGCCGAGAGCATGTATGTCTCTATGCCTACCGAAGGTCTCGCGCAGGCCACAGAGCTTCTGCCCGTGGGGCCCGGAAGGCATCAGGCCAAGGACCGGCTGTCCAGCCCGGGCTGAGATGGCCGGTGCCTTTCCAGGGGAAATTCCGGATCAGGGTTCGGTCGGGGAGTCCGGCAGCGGGAGGCGCGCCGCGAGCCCCGAGAGCAGGATGGTTATCCCCTCATCCAGTTCGGCCATCCCGTCGTAGTCGGCGAGGACCGGGGCGAGGGCGCGGAGTCGGGGGAAGTCTTTCGGCGGCAGGCGGTGCAGGCCCAGCCGGAGAAGGGCCTCGTTTTCCTCGGGGTCGACGACGAATTCCTGCAGTTCGTTGAGGATGTGCCCGTAGAGGTATCCGTAGTAGGCGCGGTAGACGTGCAATGCGTCAACGGGGGCGAATCCGGCGTCGATCAGCAGGGACAGGATCTGCTCCAGCGGACGCAATGTTCCCAGCGGCCGCAGGCCCAGGGGCGTGGACAGGGGGCGGGTCACGAGGAGGGGCACGACGTTGGGGTGCCGGAGCGCCAGGAGCCGCAGCTCGTGGGCAATGCGCCGGAGCTGCGACTGCCAGTCGGGATCATCGGGAATGATGGCCAGTTCATCCAGCACGAGTTCTGAGACGCCGTCCAGCAGGGCTGCGCGGTTGGCGGCGTAGCGGTACAGGCTCATGGGGTCCCGGCCGAGCTCCTGCCCGAGCCTGCGCATGGTGAGGGCGTCGAGTCCTTCGGCGTCCACCAGTGCCAGTGCCGTCGACAGGACAATCTCCCGGCTGAGGCGAGCTTTCTTGCCGGGAGCCGCAGGGGGCGCCGGGTGCTCTTCGGGCGACATGGTTTTCCGTTCGGGTCGATACAGAGTGGGTGCATTTCCGGGATGAAAAGCCGGTTGCTTAATGTGTAGTCTACGCCTACAGTCTACATTGTAGAGAAGTTGCATTGGCTGGTTTCCGCAGGATGTGGACCGCCAGCCCAGTAACGCTTTATCCCCGGATCTGCGGTGACGCAGCAGTGCGGGATCTTGCTTCATCGCCCCGTGCATGGCCTTGACGCTCAGCTGCTGTAGCCACACGGCGGCACAAAATGCACCGCGAAGAAACGAGCCACTCATGGCAACTTCCCAATACGACCAATTCCTGCAGGAAGCCACCACCCGGGACCCTGCATCCGACCACGCCCTGGGCCGGGACTGCCTTTACGGGCTCTACACCAGCTGGTGCTTCCTGCGCCAGACCGCGCCCCGCACCGAAGATGCCTTCTGGGCGGCAATGAAAGAAAAGCAGATCCATCCCAAGCGCAACGGCCTCCGCATGAAAGGACCAGCCGCGGCGGACTACATCCTGGCCAGCTACCCCGGCCTGGTCTGACCCGGATGACAATCACGTCCAGCACGTACTTGCCCCGGGATGCCCACCAGCCCCGAGGGCGCCGGCCTTGGTGTGCGACATGTGAGACCGACCGGCACCTGCTCCTGGACTCTGTCGCCACCTTGAATCCGCAGCAGGAAACCCTCGCGGCCGCCATCAGCTGCACCAACTGCGGCAGCTCGCACGTGGTAGCAACGACTGCGGCGTTTCTCGCAATCATCCCGGCGCGGAACGGGAACAGCGGCGGCGCCATGCACCGGGAGGACGCCTACCGCCACTGCCAGGAGCCGATGTCCGCAGTGGACCCCGAGCGGCGAAGTGCCCACCGGGCGGTTTCCACACACGCCGGGAGCCCGGATGTTCTGGGCGACTATCTCCGGACGCGCGTTCTCCGGTGCCGGTGCGGGTTCCAGATGGAAATACCCCGCCCGTGACAGGCAGCACCCTCCGGGGCCTGTATCCAACAAAGTATTAGGGGCACACCGTTTCCAACCACAGCACTGCCACCACCGGAGCCTCCGCGGCCCACAATCAACGACCCGCGCTGATGGACATGGATCTGTCCCCTCAGGGACTCGCGGATGCCCCGGCGAACGAAGTCGACCCGGACAGCCTCGTCTACACCGGCAACAGCTAACCAAGTCAGATGTGGCCCGCACCGGCGGGGATCCGGACGGCCCTGCCGCTGACCACTATTCCGCCGGCCGCGGGAATGTCCACTGTGAGTAGGCTCGGGCGGCCGACGTGCCGTCCCTGGTGGATCAAGACTCTCGACGGGGGCTCGACCAGGCCCAGGATGCGCAGGTATGCGCCGACCGCCGCCGCGGCGGCCCCTGTTGCGGGGTCCTCCGTGATTGCTCCCACCGGGAACAGGTTCCGGGCTTCGAATTCGCCGTCTGCAATCCGGTGCAGGACGGCTACCGTTGCGGCCCAGCCCTGTGCGTCCATGAGCTGGCGCACCGTCTCCGGATCGAAGGCAAAGGAGTCGAAAAGGGTGCTGTCGGCGAAGACCAGCACCGGATGCCAGTTCCCTGAATACGCGATCCGCGGCGGATAAGCGGGATCGAGATCGGTCAGCCCGACGCCGAGCAAGCCCAGAAGGTCAGCCAGGATGTCGTCGTCGAAGACGGCCAGCTGTGGCTCAACACCCGTGAACGATGCGGTGATGTCGTCGCCGTCGCCCGCTGTTTCGATGAGGACGGGGCCGACGGGGGTGTCGAAGGTGAAGGATCCTGCCCCGTCGCGTGCGCTCAGCGCAACGGCCAGCGCAATGGTCGCATGGCCACAGAATGGCACCTCGGCGATCGGCGAGAAGTATCGAACCCGGCTCCGGCGCGGGTCCCCGCCGAGACCCGGCTCCGTCACGAAGGCAGTTTCGGCGTACCCGACGGCGGCCGCCACCGCCAGCATCCCGGCATCGTCGAGATGGCGGGCATCCAGGACCAGACCGGCAGGATTACCGCCGTCTGGCGTCGTGGAAAAAGCCGTATAACGGAGGACCTCGGGGGTGTTTTCCATACCCCGATCCTCCCACCTCCAGCCACCGCCTCAGCGTTGATCCACCCATGCGGGCGGTCTATGACAGGGCATCACGGAGAGGTAAAAAGCGGTGGCGCGTCGCGGCAAATCCTGGCGATGCGGCTCAGGCCAGGTTTTCCTTGAGCAGGGCGCGGTGCTCGATGGCGGCTTCGCGGTGGAGTGCGCGGCCGGCGTCGGTGAGTTCCAGAAAGAGTGAACGCCGGTCATCTTCGCAGGAGTGGCGGGAAATGAGCCCGGCCTTGTCGAGCCGATCCACCACCTTGGACATGGCGCTCTGGGTCATGGGGGTGCGCTCACCCAGCTGTTTCATCCGGCATGCTGAGTCTGCGCTTTCGGCCACGAGATCCAGGATTTCAAACTCAGTCAGGCCGATGTTGAACCGCGACTCCAGGGCGCGGTCGATCGCCCCCGCGGTGCGAAAGTACGTGGTCTGGATGCTGCGCCATTGCTCTACCAGCTGGCGGTCCTGCGGTCTTGCCATGCCGAAATTCTAGTTCATGACGAAATAAAAGTCCACGTCATAATATTCCTTGTCATTCAATGACGCGTCATATAAATTGGTGCCATGACCTCAACTTCCACTCTTGAAAGACCTGCCGGAGAACGGCTTGCTCCCGTCCGCTGGAGCCGTGCGCAGTGGATGCTTCTCCTGGTCCTGTGCACCGTTTTGGCGCTCGATGCGCTGGACGTATCCATGGTCGGTGTGGCACTGCCTTCAATCGGAACCGAACTTCACCTTGGAACCGAGTCCCTCCAGTGGATCGTCTCTGCCTACGTGCTCGGTTACGGAAGTCTTCTTCTGCTCGGCGGCCGGATGGCCGATCTGCTCGGCCGGCGGCGCATCTTCCTGATCGCGCTCAGCGTCTTTGCCGCAGCTTCCTTGCTCGGCGGCCTGGTGGATGACCCAGCCCTGCTGATCGGCACCCGCTTCCTCAAGGGCCTTGCCGCCGCATTCACCGCTCCTGCCGGTTTCTCGATCATCACCACCAACTTCGCGGAAGGTCGCGAACGCAACCGGGCTGTGTCTATCTTCACCACTTTCGGTGCGAGCGGTTTCTCACTCGGCCTGGTCGTCGGAGGCCTGATGACCGCGATGAGCTGGCGCTGGACGTTCCTGGTCTCGGTGCCGGTGGCGGTCGCCGTCGTGATTCTTGGCCTGAAATACATCCCCCGGGACAACGCCGCCGGCAGGGCCGAAGGCAGTAATCAGGACAGCGGGCATGACCTCTGGGGCGCCGTCACACTCGCCGCCGGCATGCTGGGGCTCGTTTACACGCTCGTTGCGGCACCCGGGAACGGTTGGGGATCTGTGGCAACTATCGCCGGATTCGTGGCCTCCGCAGCGGTGCTGGCGGCCTTCGCCCTGATCGAGAACCGGGTCAGGCACCCCTTGATCAGGTTCAGCATCCTCAGGGAAGGTTGGGTGGCGCGGGCGAACCTCAGCGCCGTGGGATTGTTCGGCTCATATTTGAGTTTCCAGTTCATCCTCACGCTGTACCTGCAGTCCGTGCTGGGATGGAGCCCCCTCGGCATGGCCCTGGCGCTTCTTCCCACGGGCCTGCTGGTGGCCTCGAGCGCACCTTTCGCGGACCGGCTCATCGACAAGTTTGGCGCCCCGTGGCTGATCCGGACCGGTTTGGCCTCGCTGGCGCTCGGCTATCTCCTGTTCCTGCGCGTGGGCACCTCGCCGAACTACGTGACGGACATTCTGCCCTCAGTTCTGCTGCTGGGCGTCGGCTTCGCCCTGGCGTTCCCGTCAATCAACGTCCAGGCCACCGCGGGCATCCGGAATTCTGAACAGGGCCTGGCAGCCGGCCTGATCCAGACCAGCACCCAGGTGGGGGCCGCCCTGGTTCTCGCCGTCACCACCGCCATGGTCAGCGGTCACGGCAACGCGTCCGACGGCGGCGCTGGCCTGGATGCGGCGGCCATGCTGGAACTGTATCGCCCCGGCCTGATCCTGAGCGCAGCTGTGGCGGTTGCAGCCCTGCTGATCGCAGCGGCGCCCTCCCGGAGCCGGAAACGGGTGGCAGTAGAACACTGACCGGCTGGACGTGACTTCCAGCCAGAGCCCTCGGCTTAGGCCGAGGGCTCTGGTTCGCGATGGCCAATCCGGCGTGGTGGACTGAATGGCGGACGACTACGGAGCAACAAACGGGCAACGGCCGGCAACTTGCAAAATAAAACATATTTATTTGACACATTTGACTCAAAATTTGAGTCGTGGCACGCGCGCGGAGAGATTGTGCAAGCGCTTACATCGACCGGGGTGTGAGCCGTTTTGGTGTCTGAAATGTGGTTTTGAATCCTCGCCAGCACTGTCTACGGTGATGAACGTCCAGGAGGTCAGCACCCTCCCGGGCCACCGATGGGGCCCTACCGAGGTCCCGTCCCCTCGACACGATGGCGTCCTCGATGACGCCTGCGGTGTCATCGGGGCTGCCGGAGTTTCGGGGAATGAGGGCATATGCCCGTCTTCCACGAATGGCCTCAACTCCGCGAGAAGAGCAAAAATGCACGAGCACCCCAATACACACCGGAAGCTGCGGTGGCGTTCTGTCGCCGCGGCACTGGCGGCGGCCGTGGCGGCCTCCGTCTTCCTTGCCGTTCCGTCAGCCCAGGCAAACACGCCCTCGGATCCGCCGAGCGGCGGCCAGATGCCGGCTCCGACCCCCGGCTTCCCCCTGCCCACGAAGCACACCCAGCAGGCGTTCGATCCGGCCGCGGCCTTCACCTCCAAGTGGACGCGTGCCGATGCCAAGCAGATTATGGCCCAAAGCAGCACAAGCGTAACCCCGGGCCAGAACTCCATGAGCCCGAACGTCACCATGCCGGAAATCCCCCAGGACTTCCCGGCCATGAACGACGACGTCTGGGTTTGGGACACTTGGTCCCTGACCGATGAGAACGCAAACCAGATCAGCTACAAGGGCTGGGACGTGATCTTCTCACTCGTTGCCGACCGCCACGCCGGCTACGGCTTCGACCAGCGGCACTGGAACGCCCGGATCGGCTATTTCTTCCGCAAGACCAACGCCGATCCGGCCAAGGACAAGTGGAACTACGGCGGACACCTGTTCCTGGACAACACCTCCGTCGGCAACACCGAATGGTCCGGTTCGACCCGCCTCATGCAGGGGAACCACGTCAACGTCTTCTACACCGCAACGACGTTCTACGACGTTGCCGAGCGCAACGCCGGCGGCGGCGGAATCGCCCCGGATGCCGTGATTGCCAAGGCGCTGGGCAACATCCACGCTGACAAGAACGGCGTGAGCTTCGACGGCTTCGAGCACACCAAACTCCTTGAGCCGGACGGCGTCATGTACCAGAACAAGGCCCAGAACCCAGGGTTCGCCTTCCGGGACCCCTACACGTTCGCAGACCCGGCGCACCCGGGCAAGACCTTCATGGTCTTCGAAGGCAACACCGGTGGCCAGCGGGGCGATTACAAGTGCACGGACCAGGACCTGGGCTACCAGCCCGGGGACCCCCGCGCCGAATCCGCGAACACCGTCAACGCCACCACCGGTGCATGGTTCCAGACCGCCAACGTGGGCCTGGCCGTGGCGGACAACAAAGACCTGACCAAGTGGCACTTCCTGCCGCCGGTCCTGTCCGCCAACTGCGTCAACGACCAGACCGAGCGTCCGCAGATCTTCATCCAGAACGAGGGCGGCAAGAACAAGTACTACCTGTTCACCATCAGCCACCAGTTCACCTATGCGGATGGAATGCGCGGCCCCGACGGCGTGTACGGCTTTGTTGGCGACGGCGTCCGTTCCGACTACCAGCCCATGAACAACAGCGGCCTGACGCTGGCATCCCCCACGGACCTGAACATGCCGGCCAATGCCCCCGAAGGACCGGACCCCCGCCAGAACGGCCGCCAGTTCCAGGCCTACTCGCACTACGTTCAGCCGGGCGGGCTGGTGCAGTCCTTTATCGACAACGTGAACGGTGTACGCGGCGGTTCCCTCTCGCCCACCGTGAAGATCAACTTCCGCAACGGAGTTTCGGCCGTTGACCGCACTTTCGGCCAGAACGGTCTGGGCCCGTTCGGGTACCTGCCCACGAACCTCAACGTCGGCGGTGCCGGCCTCTACAAGTAGTGCAGTAAGCAGTCATGAGGCGGAAGCGCCCGGAATCCCGGGTGCTTCCGTCCCACTGCAGGCCCCAGGCCGACGGGCCATAGATGGGCGGGATGGCTTCCACCAAGATCAGGAATGTTGAATCATGAAAAACCATTGGACGATCTGGATAGTGGCCGCCGCGGCCGCGGCCGTTCTGATCGCAGTGGCGCTGGTCCCATCGCCGGGATCCCGCCCGGGCTCCCAGAGCCACGCCGGGCAGGCGCAGTCAGCCTTCGACCGGCCCGAGGGGGCATCCGAGTTCCGGCCGAGCTATCACATAACGCCCGGGAAGAACTGGATGAATGATCCGCAGCGTCCCATCCTGCTCGACGGCGTGTGGCACTACTACTACCTCTACAACGCCGGGTACCCGAAGGAGAACGGCACCGAGTGGTACCACCTAACCAGCACGGACCTGGTGCACTGGAAGGAGGAGGGAGTGGCGATCACCAAGTACAAAAACGGGCTGGGCGACATCGAGACCGGAAGCGCCGTGGTGGACCACGACAATTCGGCCGGCTTCGGCAAGGGAGCCGTCATCGCGGTCATGACGCAGCAGGACCAGGGCATCCAGCGCCAATCCTTGTTCTACTCCACCGACCACGGATACTCATTCACCGCCTATGCGGAGAATCCGGTCATGGAAAATCCTGGCGAACCGGACTGGCGGGACCCTAAGATCATCCGCGATGAAGCCCACGGCCAATGGGTGATGGCCCTGGCCGAAGGCAGCAAAATCGGCATGTATACCTCGCCGGACCTGAAGAATTGGCACTACGCCTCGGGCATCGAACGCAAAGGTCTGGGCGTCCTGGAATGCCCGGACCTCTTCCAGCTGGATCTCGACGGTGATCCAGCCAAACGGACCTGGGTCCTTGCCGCCAGCGCCAACGGGAGCGAAGAGGGCTTCACCACGGGCGTCGCCTACTGGACTGGCGAATGGGACGGAACCCGATTCACCCCGTCTGACGGGCCGCACCAGTGGCTCGACGCCGGCTCCGACTTCTACGCCGCCGTGACGTGGGATGATCCCAGGCTCACCGAAAGCCAGCGGATGTCCTCGCGGCACGCCATCGGGTGGATGAACAACTGGCAATACGCCCGGCAGTTGCCCACTCAGGACTGGCACGGCGGAGCCGACTCCATAGTGAGGGACATACGACTGGAGACAATCGCCGGAAAGCCAACGCTGGTGTCGAGCCCCACGACCGCCATGAAGGCCCTTGAAGGCCCGGCGGCAACCACCGGGGAACGTCGACTGACACCGGATGGCGCAGGACAACTGCCGGTCCCGGAAGGCGGGGCGTACCGGCTCGATGTGACTCTTGAGCGGACAGCGCAGGACGACGGTTCCGTTGCCAGGATCGAACTCGAAAGCGACGGCGGAACGTTCGCCACCGTCGGATACGACTTCGCCACCGAGTCAGCATTCATCTCCCGGGAGTCCGACGCTGCCGCCACCGGCAAGGCCGAACTCAGTCCGGACTACCGGGCATCGCGGCGGGCAGTCAGCCCAGCGCGAGACGGGAAAGTGGAGCTGTCGATTTTCGTCGACTACAGCTCGGTGGAGGTTTTCATCAACGGCGGAGAAAAGACCATGACGTCACTGGTCTTCCCCACCGCGGGGACGCCGAACATCAAGGCCGTCACGGCGGGGGGCACGCTGACGCTGAAGTCCTTCAGCTCCAGGCAGCTGGCCGCCACACACTGACCAGCACCCGTTTGGAGGATCACAGAGATCCACGTCGATGAGATGAAATCCCGCTCCATCGCTACCGGCAAGAGGCCTGGGCCTCGTTCCATGGGAACGAGGCTACGAGTTTTTAGTTTTGTCATGTTGACGGACGGTTCATTCGAACCTGGAACACGTAGGGTTGTCAGCATCGGCGGTCAATATCCAGTCAGCCCGATGGCATCGCACGTATTCCCCTGTCAGCAAAAGCCCGACAGGTTTGTCGTTGAACCGATGCCTGAGAGGCAGCAGTGACTAACATGCACATCAAGGAACAATGGAACCGGCTCGATCCGACCACCCAGCAGTGGCTGATGGACAACCCTGGATGCATGGTGCTGCCCCGCACCCTGACGGCAATTTTCAACAAGGAAACGGGCGAAAACGCCGACATCGACACCCATGGCGAAGCCGTGCTTAGCGACGAGGACAGGGAGTTCATCCAGGGCAAGGCACGCGAAGCCGCCGGCGGCCTTTCGGATGACCGCTTTCTTTGATTCCGCCCAACCCTAACCCCGTCTCCGGGGGGTCCTGCGTGGGCGAGCTGTCCTTGGCGCCCAATCGGCCGCGACGGGAAAGAGAACCCTCTATTGGAGATAATCGGGCGCCGCTTCCAGACCGAAGTACTTCTCAAGGGTGGCAATCCCGGTGCTTTGCATATCCTCGGCGATAACCTTTCCCACATAGCGCAGATGCCATGGCTCGTAGGTGTAGCCGGTAGTGGCCTCGGCCCCGGCCGGATATCGGATGATGAATCCGTACTCCCAGCCGTGCTCGGCCGCCCACCGCCCTGCCGGGGTATTGGCGAAGCAGGCTTGCAGGGCGCAGGTTCCGCTGGCATTGCCGATGTCCATCGACAGGCCGGTCTGGTGTTCGCTGTAGCCGGGCCGGGCAGCAAGGGTGTCCGCCGTCGCCTGTCCGTACTGGCGCACGTAGCTGTCATAGAGGCTGGCCTGCTCGCTGAACGAACGGTAGCCGCTGATCGGCATGACGTTCACGCCGGCCGCCTTGGCGGCTTTGGCAAACTGCTTGTAGGCGTCCGCGGCCGGCGCCCGCAACCGTTCCGCTTGGACCCTGACCAGCTGCCCCGGTACATAAGCGGCCGGGTTCAGCTGCCGGTGCTTGTTGACCACCACCTGCAGGCTGGAGGCAGAATCAAAGTCGTAGCCCGCCGCGGCCACTGCCGTCACGGACGGTGCGATCATGCCGAGCGAAAGCACCAGCCCTGCCACAGCACCCGTCATCCTGCTGATTCCTCTAAGCACGGTGGCCTCCTAGAAGTGTCCGGAACAGATTCGGGAACTCTACCGGCCTGCAGGGTCCGTGGTCGAGAGGGATCCGGAACAACTACGCGCCCACGGCGGTCCGCACGGGACCGTCAGCACTTGACCTCGGTCCTGAGGTCCCGGATCGCGGCCTCGACGTTGGAGGCTTCGTCCCGGAGGGAATCAGCTGCTTGAGTCAACGTGGCGTTGTCAGGCACCGCGGCGACGGCGGCATTGAACTTGGCTTCGGCGGCCATCACCGCCTCCGCCCGTTGCTGGGCGAGGTTCTCGCTTGCCTTGGCCAGCTCTTCATAGGTCTTGGAGACTTGGTCTTGGGCCGCGCGCACCTGCTCGATTGTGGCGTCCGGCTTGAGCGTGGCCTTGAAATTCGCCAGGGCCGCGGCATGGGCATCGGCAGCAGCGCAGATTTCCGACACGCTCGCAGGCGGGCTCGAGATGGCCGCGGTGGGGCTTGGGGTGGCAGCCGGCGGACTCGTGGGGCTGCATCCGGTGAGCAGTACGAAGGCGGTCGCAAGCGCGATGGATCCCACGGTGATTGCGTGCGGTCTTGACATTTGAGGGCTCCTCTCCCAGCTGGGATCGCCCCCGAGCAGTGGGGCATCGAAGGGCATATCCATCGTCTGCCCGGACGCGGGTGCGGACCTCATCCGCCGGGGGTGAAATGGGCGGTAGTGCCCTGCCGACCCGCACGGGCCCAAAGGCCCTTTTGGGACCGGCGGAACGCGGGTATTAATGGTTGTGCCACGGCGGGACGGGTCCTCCGCGACTGGTGTTGAAGCCGGGGCGGGCGGTCCAGGGCGGATGTTGAATGCCTCCCTGGGCCGCCGCGGCGCTGAAGCGGATTTCCCGCTGTCACGGGAACAGCTCAGCGGAACAGCTGCCGGAACAGCTGAGGAACAGTTCATCGAAACAGGTCGCCGGGACAGCCCGGAACCATACCAATGCGACAGAGGCCCTGGCTCTGACAAATGGGAGGCGCGGCGGTGTCCGCCCGGACGTATGCTGTTTTCATCGGTTCAGCAGTGAGCTGCGTGCTTTGATCTCGAGCGTGGAACATGACCCAAGGAATTGCAAGAGACGGCCGGCAGGATCGTTATGCCTCCTTCTGGGAGCTGCACTTCAACGACCCGGATGTCGGTGCCTTCCTCAGCGAAGCCGTGAGTGAGTTTGTCGACGACATCGGTGGTCCCGGCCGTGGGATCAGCTGGGCAGTGACACTGGTCGGGTCCGCGGAGGCACTCACGCTGACCGCGGGCAGCGCACCGGCACGGGCCGCCGACGAGGCGCAGCGTTCCTTCGACGACGGGCCCGCCCGCACGGCGGTCCGAACCGGCGAATATGTGTTCGTGGGCGACACTTCCCTGGAGCGGCGCTGGCCCGGATACGCCAGCGCCGCCGCAGCCTTCGGGGTCCGGTCCCTCGTATCCGTTCCACTGGCACCACAAGCGGTCTTCCATGCCGCCGTGAACCTGTACGCCGCGTGGCCGCACGTCTTCACCAGCGCAGACATCATCGCAGCGGCTCGGCTGGCCCGCTACATCTCCCGTGCACTGCGATTGGTCCAGGAGTTGGCGCTGAGGTCCGGCGGCGGCGCAGACCTCTCCTCGGCGCAGCTCTCCCGGGCACTGGCCGGGCTGGCGCTGCGGACGCTGGTGCGGGAGTACGGGTTCAGCGAAGAAGGCGCCCTTGACTACCTGCGCAGCGTCGCAGGCGGAGCCGCGCGGGAATCATCCGGCGGCACGGTCCACGTCCTGGTGCCCGATTCCGTTCCGGGCCAGAACGTGCCCCAGCCCAGTCCCTATGCCGYGGCGCCACACGGCGGAGACACGCCCCCCGTCCGTCGGCGGCGGCGCAGGACGGGGACTCCGGCGTAGGCGGACACCGGCATGCGCCGGGACGGCAATCCGGGCTCAGCCTGGGCAGCGGTCACGCCGCGCTGGCGTCTTCTGTTCCGTGGGCATGGCCTGGCCGGAGGACCTTCAGCGCGCCGGACCACGCGATCACCTGGTCAAACAGGATCTGCAGGCTCTTTTCCGCGGCCGCCGTCGGGATGAAAGTGCGGTAATTCGCGAATTCCGTGGCCAGGGGCAGCGCCACCTGGGCCCGGACGTCGGCCATCTGCAGCTCCGCGGACACTCCGCGGAAGTGTTCGACGGCGCGGATGCCGCCGCTGCTTCCGTAGCTGACAAACCCGGCCGCCTTGTTGTTCCACTCCTTGTAGAGGTAGTCCACAGCGTTTTTCAGTGCGCCGGGAATCGAATGGTTGTACTCGCCCGTGACGAAGATGTAGCCGTCGAATCCGTCGACAGCTTCGGACCAGGCCTTGGTGTAGGGCTGGCTGTACCGGCCGAGGGAGGGTGGCAGCGGCTCGTCCAGCAGCGGAAGATCAAAATCGGCGACGTCGAGGACGTCAAAGGTGGCATCGCCGCGTTCTGATGCCCGGGCACTTACCCAGTCGGCGACGGCCTTTCCGAGGCGACCGGGCCGGGTGCTCCCGAGCACGATAGCGATGCGGATCATGGCGGGCTCCTTTCCGGAAGTAATGTTTGCCCACACTCAGAACAACAAAACGAGGGGCTCGAAACTTCCGCGCCGCCRTGGGCCCCGCGGGTTCAGGGGCTAACGCTCGGCACGTCGATGGTCCGGCAGGATCCGTCCGCCGCGCAGCACGGCCACGAGGTCGAAACCCGGGTCGACGGCGATGATATCCGCGCGCATTCCCGCCCGGAGGGCGCCGATCTCGGCCTCCAGGCCCAGGACACGGGCCGGGACCAGGGTGGCCGCCGCTACGGCGTCGGCCGGACTCACTCCCGCCGCGATGGTGGCGCGGACAACCTCCAACAGGGTCGCCGTTCCCCCGGCAAGGGCGCCGTTGCTCCGCAGGGTGGCCACGCCGTCGTGCACCACCACATCCGCGGGGCCGAGTTCGTAGTCGCCGTCGGGCAGCCCGGTCGCCGCCATGGAGTCCGTCACCAGCGCGATGCCCCCGGCTCCGACCAGGTCAAAGACCATCCGGACCGTCTCCGGGTCGAGGTGGACGCCGTCGCCGACGAGCTCGACGACGACCGTGCCGGCGGCCGCCAGCCGCAGGCACGCGGCCGCCGGTCCGGGACTCCTGTGGTGCAGGGGAGGCATGCCGTTGAACAGATGGGTCACCGTGGGCCGGGCGCGCGGCCCGAAGGCCCCGGAAGCCGCGCCCCCGCGGATGAGGTCCGCGGCCTCCGCCAGTGAGGCCGCGGCCACGGGGGCAGCGGCATCGGTATGGCCCAGCGAGGGGATCACCCCGTGGTCAGTGAGGATCCGGAGGAGCTCACCCGCGCCGGGCAGTTCGGGGGCGTACGTCATGGTCCGCAGGGCTCCGCCGGCCGCCGCCACCAGCCGCCGGAGCAGCGCAGGGTCGGGGGCGCGGAGCCAGTGCGGGTCCTGCGCGCCGGAGCGGGCGGCGGAGAGGAAGGGTCCCTCGCAGTGCACGCCGGCGATCAGTCCCTCGGCCGCCAGGACCTTGAGTACGCCGAGCGACCCCACCAGCTCATCTTCCGGGGCCGTGACGAGGCTGGCCAGGAGGCTGGTGGTCCCGTTGCGGTGCAGGAAGTCCACGGCGGCCCGGCAGGCCCGGTCGTTGCCGGCCGGGAATCCGCCGCCCGCGGCGCCGTGGCAATGGAGGTCGACAAGCCCGGGAAGCAGGGAGCTGCCGGGCGGCAGCGGGAGCTCCTCCGCACCCGGGAAATGTGCGGCGTCAAAGCCGTCGCCGGGTCCCGCGTAGGCGATCAGGCCGCCGTTCACCGCCACCACGCAGCCCGGTGTGCAGTCGCCGTCCGTGATGAGGGCACCCCGCAGGATGTAGGCAGGGGCGGCGGCTTCGCGGTCCTCGAGGGGCAGGATCATGCTGCCAAACCTAGCGCAGCACGACCGTCCTGTTGCCCTGGAGGATGACGCGTCCCTCGCAGTGCCAGCGGACGGCGTTGGAGAGCGCCTTGCACTCGGTGTCGCGTCCGGCGGCCACGAGGTCCTCGGGCCCGAAGGTGTGGTCTACTTCCACCACCTGCTGGGCGATGATCGGCCCCTCGTCCAGTTCGGCGTTGACATAGTGGGCTGTGGCGCCGACCGTCTTCACGCCCCGGGCGTGCGCCTGGTGGTAGGGCTTCGCGCCCTTGAAGCTGGGCAGGAAGGAGTGGTGGATGTTGATGGCGCGGCCATCCAGCTGGCGGGTGAGGTTGTCGCTGAGGACCTGCATGTAGCGGGCCAGGACCACCAGTTCAACGTCCATCCGGTCGATCAGTTCCAGGAGCCGCTGCTCGGCCGCGGGCTTGGTGTCCGGGGTGATGGGCACATGGAAGAACGGGATTCCGTGCCATTCGACGGTCCGCCGGTGATCGGGATGGTTCGAGACGACGCCGACGATCTCGATGGGCAGTTCACCGGTGCGGGCCCGGTACAGCAGATCGTTGAGGCAGTGCTCGAACTTCGAGACCATGATCAGGACCCGCCGTTTGCTGCCGTGCCGCCGCAGGTCCCAGCGCATGCCGAATTTGTCGGCGACCGGAACGAAGGCTTCCCGAAGCGTGTCCAGGGTTGTTTGGTCCCCGGTCGAGGCGAAGTGGAGCCGCATGAAGAAATGGCCGTCCAGTTGTGAGTCGAACTGTTTGCTTTCCAGGATGTCGCAGCCCTGGTCCAGCAGGAAGCCGGAAACGGCGTGGACGATCCCGCGCGTTTCCGGGCAGTCCAGGGTCAGGATGTGCTCCACGGTTTCGGTGCTCTGGTTCTCGGCCATGGTCAGCACTCCACGACATTCACGGCGAGGCCTCCGCGGGAGGTTTCCTTGTACTTGGTTTTCATGTCTGCTCCTGTTTCGCGCATGGTCTTAATGGCCTTGTCCAGCGAGACTTTATGGCTGCCGTCCCCGTGCAGGCACAGGCGGGCGGCGTTGATGGCTTTGACGCTGGCAATGGCGTTGCGTTCGATGCAGGGGATCTGCACCAGCCCGCCGACGGGGTCGCAGGTCAGACCGAGGTTGTGTTCGATCCCGACTTCGGCAGCGTTTTCCACCTGTTCCGGGGTGCCGCCCAGCACTTCGCAGAGCCCCGCCGCCGCCATGGAGCACGCCGATCCGACTTCACCCTGGCAGCCGACCTCTGCCCCGGAGATGGAGGCATTGATCTTGAACAGTATCCCGACGGCGGCCGCGGCCAGCAGGAAGCGCACCACGCCGTCGTCGTTGGCGCCGGGGACGAACTTGACGTAATAGTGCAGCACGGCCGGCACAATGCCCGCGGCACCGTTGGTGGGCGCCGTGACGATCCGGCCCCCCGCGGCGTTTTCCTCGTTGACGGCCAGCGCGAAGAGGTTTACCCATTCCATGGCGAGCAGCGGGTCGGCAGGGACCTGGACCGGCGATGGGTTCCGGGCGTCCGCCTCGGCGCTGACGGCGGATGCTGCCAGCGTCCGAAACAACGACGGGGCGCGCCGTTTGACGTTCAGCCCACCGGGCAGGATTCCCTCGGCAGCGCAGCCGTTTTCCACGCACTGGCGCATGACCGCCCACAGGGCCAAGAGCTTCTCCCGGAGGTCGGCTTCGGTGCGCCAGACGAGTTCGTTGGCCAGCATGACGTCGGAGACGGACTTATTCTCTCGATGGCATATTTCGAGGAGTCCGTCAGCTGTTGTGAACGGGTAGGGCAGCACCGTGTCGTCGGCCACCACGTGGTCGGCGCCTTGTGCATTGCCATCGACGACAAAGCCGCCCCCAATCGAATAGAAGCTCCGTTCGCTGAGGACGTCGCCGGCGCGGTCAAGGGCCCGGAAGGTCATGCCGTTCGGATGGGCGGGCAGCGACTTGCGGCGGTGCAGGACCACGTCCTCATCCCAGTTGAAATCCACCCGGTGATGGCCGGCGAGCTGCAGTTCCGCATCCAGGGCAGCGGCTGCCACCTGGTCATCCGCCGTAGCGGTGTCCACTGTCTCGGGGTCCTGGCCCTGGAGGCCCAGGACGACAGCCTTGTCCGAACCGTGGCCCCGGCCGGTGGCGCCGAGGGAACCGAACAGCTCGGCCTGCACCCTCGCCGTGGAACTCAGTTGCCCGTCGCTCTTGAGCCCGTCGGCGAACCGCTTGGCCGCCCGCATCGGGCCGACCGTGTGGGAGGAGGACGGCCCGATGCCAACAGAAAACAGGTCGAGGACGCTGAGCGCCATCAGGGGACCTCGGTGGAGGCATATTCGCGCATGGCGTCGAGGAGCCAGCGGCCGAGGAACTCCGCGAAGGATGCCCGCGGGAAGATCCGGTAGGTCTCGTCCCCGGTCTTCCACAGAACGACGGGGATGCCGCCGATTTCCGTGGACAGGGCCGTTCCGGGCTGGAAGACGCGGGGGTGCAGGTCCAGGGCGCAGCCCTTCTCCAGCACGGCACTGGCCCGGGGTCCGGAGAGCTCGAGCGTGGTGCGGTTGGCGGAGAGATCGACCACCTGGCCCTGGCCGTCACCCAGTGCTGCGATGAGCGTCCGGGGGAGCTCACCGCCCAGGCTTTCGTGGGATTCGGCGGGGGCCACGAGCAGGAATTCTGCCGGGCCCAGCCACAGCACTGCGGTGTCGCCGCTGCCGCGGACTTCCCCGGAAGCGGAGGGCAGGCCACCTGTGAGGGCGCCCAGCCGCTGCCCTGCGTCGCCGGCAGGATCGACCCGGAGCCCTGCCATGGTCAGGAACGGCACCTCGCGCAGCTCCACGGTGCCCGCAACGGATCCCGCTTCAAAAGCCGTTCTCAGGAGCGACGCCGGACTCTTCCTGAGGGTCTGGATCTTCTTGGAATTTTCGAGTGCTGCAGTGTCAGCCATCTTTGCGGGCCCCTTCAGAGTCAAATAGTACGGTTTCTGCGACGATTACGTCCACGAGTTGGTCGCCGGCGGCGGCCACCAGGGTCTCGCCAATGCGGTTGCGGCCGTTCTTGATCAGGGCCAGGGCAAACGACCTGCCCAGCGCCGCACTGTGGTAGCTCGAGGTCACGAATCCCTGCATGGGCACGGGGCCGTAGGCGGGGTTGACGGTGATGCCCTGTTCCACCAGTTGGGTGCCTTCGGGGAGCCGGATGGTGCCGTCCACGGGGAGGACGCTGACCAGGTGTTTCCGGTCGGTGCGGCCGGCGTCCTTGCGGGTGTAGGAGCGTTTGCCGATGAAGTCCTTGACCTTGGACACGACCCATTCCATGCCGGCGTCCTGCGGTGTCACGGTCCCGTCAGTGTCCTGGCCGACGATCGGGTACCCCTTCTCCGCGCGCAGCACGTGCATGGTCTCGGTGCCGTACGGGGTGATGTTGAACTCCGCGCCGGCCGCCGCCACGGCTTCCCAGGTGCTCAGCCCGTACCAGGACGGGATGTTGATTTCGTAGGCCAGTTCGCCGGAGAACGAGATCCGGCAGACCCGGGCCTGGACACCGGAGGCCAGGGTGGTCTCCCGGAATGTCATGAACGGGAAGGCCTCGGCGTCCAGGCCGCCGTCGGCTGCCAGTTCCGGAGCCACTTTGGCGAGAACGGCGCGGGATTTCGGACCGACGACGGCGATCGTGGACCACTGCTCCGTGACGGAGGTGCAGTGCACATCCAGTTCCGGCCATTCGGTCTGCAGCCATTCCTCCAGCCAGTCCAGCACCTTGGCCGCGCCGCCGGTGGTGGTGGTCATGAAGAAGCGGTCCTCGTCCAGGCGCAGGGTGACGCCATCGTCGAAGATCATCCCGTCCGGGGTGCACATGACGCCGTAGCGGGCCGAACCCGGAGCCAGCTTCTTGAACGCGTTGGTGTAGATGCGGTTCAGGAACTCGCCGGCGTCCTTGCCGCGGATCTCGATCTTGCCCAGGGTGGTGGCGTCCATGAACCCCACGGATTCCCGGACGGCGGCGCATTCACGGAGCACCGCGGCGTCCATGTCCTCGCCGTCCTGCGGGTAGTACCACGGCCGCTTCCACTGCCCGACGTCTTCGAAGAGGGCTCCCTGGGCGACATGCCAGGGGTGGATGGAAGTGAGGCGGGCGGCGTCGAAGAGTTCGCCACGCTGGCGTCCGGCCAGGGCGGCAAACGCCACGGGGGTGAAGGGAGCACGGTAGGTGGTGGTGCCAATGTCGCCGATCCCACGGGACGCTTCGCCGGCTGTCCGGAGCGCGGCGGCGATGACGCCGATCGCGTTCACCCCGGAGGTCTTGCCCTGGTCGTTCGCGGTGCTGATCGAGGTGTAGCGCTTGATGTGCTCCACGGACCGCATGCCGGCACCGGTGGAGCGGAGGACATCGGCCACGGACTGGTCGCGCTGGAAATCCACGAAGTGGTGGTGCCAGTCATCCGGGCCGCCGTCCTGCCCGGGTACCAGCCAGAGCTGGCGGGTGGGGGCGGCGGCCTTCGGCTCGCCAAGTACTGACGGTTCGACGGCGGACTCGAAGCCCGCGGCGATGACCGCCGCGGCCCCGGCGGAGATGCCTTCGGCCACGCAGTCGTCGAGGTCGAAGCTGCCGCGTCCGGATCCGGCCACCTGCTGGTTGGGGACCACGCTGTTGGGGACGAAGGCGGCGAGGTCTTCGTCCCAGCGGAGCCTGCCCTGGCGCTGGGAGTGCAGGTGCACCACCGGTGACCAGCCGCCGGAGACGGCCAGCAGGTCGCAGGCGAGGTGTTCGATGCCCGAGGTGAGTTCGCCGGCGTCGTTGATGCTCCGGACGGTGACGCCGAGGAGCCGGCCGTCGCCGGAGTCAGCAGCGGTGGTGTTGGCGACGGCGCTGCCGATCAGCACCCGCGTTCCCGCGGCCGCAGCTGCGGAAGCGGTTTCGCTTAGCTGTGCACGGGCGTCTACGACGGCTTCGACCCGGATGCCCGCGGCGCGGAGGTCGGCGGCCAGGGCGTAGGCGCTGTCGTTCGTGGTGCTGATGACCACCCGGGAACCTGCGGCGACGGCGTAGCGGTTGAGGTAGGTGCGGACTGCGGACGCGAGCATGATGCCGGGGCGGTCGTTGTTTTCGAAGACCAGCGGGCGTTCGTGGGCGCCCGGGGCCAGGATGACCTGGGCGGCCCGGATGTGCCAGATCCGCTGGCGGGAAACACCGGGGGCGGCCGGGGTCAGGAGGTGGTCGGTCCGGTTCTGGGCCGCAATGACGTAGTTGGAGTCGTAGGAGCCGAAGGCGCTGGTGCGGTTCAGCACCGTGCATTCGGCCGCGGAGATCAGTTCGGCTTCAACATTGGCCACCCATTCCAGGGCGGGCTGCCCTTCGATGCTCTCGACGAGGGCCGGATCCGTGGAGCCGGACAACAGCGAGCCGCCCAGTTCGGGCTGGTCGTCGATAAGGATGACCCGGGCGCCGGAGCGGACGGCCTCGCGGGCCGCGGCCAGGCCTGCCGGGCCGCCACCGACCACCAGGACGTCGGTGTGGACATACTTCTTGTCGTATTCGGCGTGGTCCTCGGCCGGGTCCAGCTTGCCCAGCCCGCTGAGCACTTCGGCGCTGAGGCCGTCCACCAGGGACACCGTGGTGGCGGGGAGCATGGATTCGGCCACGTGGCCCGGGAACCGGGCCGCGACCTTGACCAGGGCGTTGGATTCCTCGACGCCGGCGGACATGATGCCGCGGGGCCGGCTCTCATACAGGGAGTCACCCGCGCGGAGCCGGCCGTTGGCCAGCAGGGCGGAGGCGAGGGTGTCGCCGGGGTGGCCAGTGTATTCACGGCCGTCCAGGGTGAAGCGCCACGTGACGCTGCGGTCGATGCGTCCGCCGGTGCTAAGACGCGCGGGCTGCGGCTGAGCGGTCATTTGACTGCTCCTTCCGGGGAGACGGGGCTGGTGACGGTGGGGGCTGTGGGGCCTGTGGCGGGCCGGAGCTGACCCATCGGGTAGACGGCCTGGATGTCGTAGGTGACGGTGTCGCGGAGCATGTTGAACCATTGCCGGCAGCCGGTGCTGTGCAGCCAGCGTTCGGCGAAGGCACCCTTGGTGTTGTCGCGGTAGAACAGGTACTCGGCCCATTCGCGGTCCGTGAGCTCTGCCGGGTTTTCGGGGTAGGCCACGTGGGCCTGTCCGCCGTAGTGGAATTCGGTCTCGTCGCGGGGACCGCAGTTGGGGCAGGGAATCAGGAGCATGTCCTTACCTCTTTCTAGTGGGCCACGGCGGCGGCGCCGTGTTCGTCGATCAGGGCGCCGGTTTCGAAGCGCTCGAGTGCAAAGGGCTTGTTGAGTTTGTGCGGTTCTCCGGTGGCGATCGTGTGGGCGAACGTCAGCCCGGCCGCCGGTGTGCCCTTGAATCCGCCGGTGCCCCAGCCGCAGTTGACGAACATGTTTTCCACCGGGGTGGTGCCTACGATCGGGGAGGCATCCAGGGTGGTGTCAACGATCCCGCCCCAGGTCCGGAGCACGTGGGCCCGGGCGAAGATCGGGAAGAGTTCGACGGCGGCTGCCATCTGGTGCTCGATCACGTGGAAGGATCCGCGCTGGCCGTAGCCGTTGTAGGAGTCCACGCCGGCGCCCATGACCAGTTCGCCCTTGTGCGCCTGGGAGACGTAGACGTGGACGTGGTTGGACATGACGACGGTGGGGTGGACGGGCTCGTGGAGCTCGGACACGAGTGCCTGGAGGGGGTGGGACTGGATGGGGAGCCGGAATCCGGCCATTTCGGCAAGCACCGAGCTGTGCCCGGCGGCGCAGAGTCCGACCTTTTCGGTGTTGATGGTGCCGCGGGTGGTCTTGACCCCGGTGACGCGGTTGCCGTCCTTGATGAAGCCGGTGACCTCGCAGTTCTGGATGATGTCCACGCCGAGCTCGTCGCATTTGCGGGCGAACGCCCAGGCGACGTGGTCGTGCTTGGCGATGCCGGCGCGCGGCTGGTAGGTGGCGCCCATGACCGGGTAGCGGATGTTGTCGTTGATGTTCAGGATGGGGCAGAGTTCCTTGACCTGCTGCGGGTCCAGCCACTCGGCGTCGACGCCGTTGAGTTTGTTGGCCCCGACGCGGCGGACGCTTTCGCGGACGTCGCCCAGGGTGTGGGCCAGGTTCATGACCCCGCGCTGGCTGAACAGGAAGTCGTATTCGAGTTCTTCGGGCAGGATCTCCCAGAGTTTCAGGGCGTGCTCGTAGATCGCCGCACTCTCGTCCCAGAGGTAGTTGGAGCGGATGATGGTGGTGTTCCGGGCCATGTTCCCGCCGGCCAGCCAGCCTTTTTCCAGGATGGCGATGTTGGTCATCCCGTGGTTCTTGGCCAGGTAATACGCCGTCGCCAGTCCATGTCCGCCGCCGCCCACAATCACGGCGTCGTAGCTCTTCTTGGGGTCCGGGTTGCGCCAGAGGAAGTCCGGGTGCTCCGGCAGGTGTTCGGTGGTCATTGTGCTGCTCCAATCAGTTCTGCCTCAAGCCCGGTCGCCGGCGTGCCGGTGCCGAGATGCGGGTAAAGGGGGAACCGGTCCGCGAGGGCGCTGACGCGTCCACGCAGTTCAGCGGCGGTTTGGTCGCTGAGTTCGTCCCCGGGCGCCTGCGAGATGAGGGCGGAGGCGATGATGTCCGCCACCTCGGTGAACTCCGCGGCACCGAAGCCGCGGGTGGCCAGGGCGGGGGTGCCGATCCGCAGCCCGGAGGACACCATGGGCGGGCGGGGATCGAAGGGGACGGCGTTGCGGTTGACGGTGATGCCGATCCGGTGGAGCCGGTCTTCGGCCTGCTGCCCGTCCAGTTCCGAGTCCCGCAGGTCCACCAGGACCAGGTGCACATCGGTGCCGCCGTTGACCACGGAGATCCCGGCCGCCGCGACGTCGTCCTTCAGGAGCCGGGACGCGAGGATCCCGGCGCCTTCGAGCGTGCGCTCCTGGCGTTCCTTGAACTCCGGTGACGCCGCGATCTTGAAGGCCACGGCCTTGGCCGCGATCACGTGTTCCAGCGGGCCGCCCTGCTGGCCGGGGAACACAGCGCTGTTGATCTTGCGTGCGTACTCCTCCTTGGCCAGGATCACGCCGCCGCGCGGTCCGCCGAGGGTCTTGTGCGTGGTGGTGGTGACGACGTCGGCGTAGGGGACCGGGTTCGGGTGAAGCCCGGCGGCCACGAGGCCGGCGAAGTGTGCCATGTCCACCATGAGGTAGGCGCCCACGAGATCGGCGATGCGCCGGAACTCGGCGAAGTCCAGCTGCCGGGAGTAGGCGGACCAGCCGGCCACGATCATCTTGGGCCGGTGTTCAAGGGCCAGGGCCTCCACTTCGGCCATGTCCACCAGGTGGTTGTGCTCGCTCACGTGGTACGGGACCACGTTGTAGAGCTTGCCGGAGAAGTTGATCTTCATCCCGTGGGTGAGGTGGCCGCCGTGGGCCAGGGCCAGTCCCATGATGGTGTCGCCCGGTTCCAGGAGGGCAAACATGGCGGCGGCGTTGGCCTGCGCGCCGGAGTGCGGCTGGACGTTGGCGTACTCGGCGCCGAACAGGGCCTTGACCCGGTCGATCGCGAGCTGTTCGATCACGTCGACGTGCTCGCAGCCGCCGTAGTAGCGCTTGCCCGGGTAGCCCTCGGCGTACTTGTTGGTCAGCACCGAACCCTGTGCCTCCATGACCCCGGCGGGGGCGAAGTTCTCGGACGCAATCATTTCCAGGGTGGACTGCTGGCGCTTCAGTTCGTGCGCCACGGCCTCTTCGACCTCGGGATCGACTACGGAAAGTCGCTCGTTCAACTGCTCAACCACGGTTGCTCCTTTGAAATACCACTATTGCTATGACTGATATATCAGTGTGAGAACAATGGTATGATTGAGATCACACCAGAGTCAATAGCTGGAAGCCAAGTGGAACCAGGCTTCCGGTTGAAATCCAGAAACGTTGAAATCCAGAAACGGAGCCGAGCTGTGAATGCACTCACCGTCCTGCCGCCCGCAGAGGACGAAGCCATCTCCCAGGCGGAGGCCGCGTACAGGCAGTTGCGCGACAAGCTGATCATGCTCGAAATCCGGCCGGGCGAACCCATCAATGACGGGCAGCTCGCCGCCGAGCTCGGGTTCGGCCGCACTCCCGTGCGCGAGGCGATCAAGCGGCTGGAAGTGGACCACCTGGTGGTTTCCTACCCGCGAAGGGGAACCTTTGCCACCACCGTGGACTTCACGGAACTGGCCGACGTCTCGGAAATCCGGGAACTGCTGGAACCCCTGGCGGCGCGGCGGGCGGCAACGCGGGCCAACGCCGCCATGCGACGCGAGCTGCTGGATGTCGCCAAGACCATTGCAGAACTGGCCCCGAGCCCTGCAGAGTCCCGGGAGCTGATGCGCTACGACCTGACAGTGCACCGCCTGATCTACCGGGCCGCGGCCAACCCGCACCTGGAGGATACGCTGATCCGCTACGACAACCTGGCCACGCGCATCTGGTGCCTGGTCCTGGACAAGGTCCCCTCGGTCAGCGGCCACATCACCGAGCACGTGGAGCTGCTCAAGGCGGTGGCCGACGGCGACGCGGACAGGGCCGGCGAACTCGCCCTGCACCACGTCACCAGCTTCGAGGAGACCATCCGCAAGGTCCTCTAGGTCCGGACGGGGGACCCTCCCGCCGAGGTCGCCGGAAGCGTGCGGGCTCGCCTTAAGCTTCCGGCGAGCCCGCACGTGACCGGCGACTTCGACCACGACGGGCGCCCGAGTCGCCGCCGCAGTGGATTAGAGTTCCGGAACTTCAGCCGTTTTTCTTCCAGCGCTTCGGCCACTTCACGTTCATCAGGAGCAGCCCCAGCAGGAGCGAATCAACGGTCATGATTGCGGCCATGAGATAGGCCCACCCGGCCATCATGGCTCGACCGCCGACCGGCGGCCTGAAGTGCGCGTACGTACCAGAATGCCCATGACGATCTCCTGACGTGGATCCCCCCAGTCACTCGATAGTCCACTTAGTGTGCCACCGCGCCGGACTGGGCGGAACCGCGGCGCCGCCCGGCTCAAGCTTTCCCCAAGTTGACGGACACATCGCTCAACTTATGCAACACCGTTTCGTTCATTGCAACTATTGTTGTGCGGTCCGACTGGTGCCCGCGGCGCTGTCTTGGTGCCTCGTCCAGATTGATCCGCGTAAGAGAAATCACAAAAAGCATTGACTGTGTCATGCGTCACGCCTAATCTGGTGCAACAGCGTTGCACTGATTGCAACTCCTAAAACTCTTTGGTGGACACATGAGTAACGAAAATTTCTCCCCGTCGACACTTGCGGGGTCGAGCAGCCCAGAGTCCAATAGCGGGCATGGCAGTACTTCCTCCGGACAGGCCACGATGAGCGGCCGGGCGGCCCCAGGCGGGCACGATCCCGCAGTCAGCAAGGAAACCCGACGGCGGGTGGTCGCCGCAAGTTTCATCGGAAACTTCGTCGAATGGTTCGACTACGCCGTCTACGGCTACCTGGCCGCAACCATCGCCGCGGTCTTCTTCCCCGAGTCCAATCCCCAGACCGCGCTTCTGCTGACTTTCGCCCTCTTCGCCATCTCGTTCCTGGTGCGGCCGCTCGGCGGCTTTGTTTGGGGCCACATCGGTGACCGGGTGGGGCGCCGGACCGCGCTTTCCCTGTCAATCCTGATCATGTCCGGAGCGACCTTCTGCATCGCCCTCATCCCGGGGTACAACTCCATCGGCATCTGGGCGCCGATCCTTCTCCTGGTGGTGCGCGTCGTCCAGGGCTTCTCCGCCTCGGGCGAATACGCCGGCGCGTCCGCCTTCCTGGTGGAGTATGCCCCGGCCAACAAGCGCGGCCTCTACGCAGCGGTGGTTCCGGCCAGCACGGCCGCGGGCCTGCTGCTGGGCTCCCTGCTCGCGGGCCTTTTGACCATCCTGCTCACCGCCGAGGCGATGCAGAGCTGGGGGTGGCGCCTGCCGTTCCTGCTCGCCGCCCCGATGGGCCTGATCGGACGCTACATCCGCACCAAGCTCGAAGACACCCCGGTGTTCCGCGAACTGGCAGAGGAGGATCATGCCATCAAGGCCCCGGTATCCAGCCTCTTCCGGAACCACTGGCGGTTGCTGCTGAAGGCCGTCGGAGCAGTGCTGCTCAACGCCGTCGGGTTCTACGTGATCCTCAGTTACATGCCGACCTACCTGTCCTCGGAACTGGGACTCGGCGCTGCCGAATCTTTCCTGGCCACCACCATCGCACTCGTGACGTACATCGGGTTCATCTTCCTGACCGGAATGCTCTCGGACCGCTACGGCCGCAAAAAGGTCCTCATTGCCGCCTCCTTGAGCTTCATCGTGCTGACCGTGCCGGCCTTCGCCCTGCTGGGCACCGGGAACTTCCTGGTGATCGTCCTGGTCCAGATCCTGCTGGGCGCCATGCTCACGCTCAATGACGGCACGCTTCCGAGCTTCCTGGCGGAAATGTTCCCCACCCGCGTCCGCTACAGCGGCTTCGCCGTCAGTTTCAATCTCTCCAACGCGCTCTTCGGCGGCACCGCGCCGTTCATGGCGACCCTCCTGATCGCCGCGACGGCCAATGCCCTGGCTCCTGCCTGGTACCTCGCCGGCGCCGCGGTCATCTCCCTGATCGCCGTAGCGCTCTCCCGGGAAACCAGTAAAGAACCGCTGCGCCACGAGTAGTCCCGGCCGACGCCCACATTTTCCCTCCTAAGAAATCAAACCGCAGAAAGGCACCACCATCATGACCATCGCAACGTCCAACAACGCTTCGTCCATCGCCGAACTGGAGCGACTGAAAGTCCTGCACAACGGGCAGAAGGAAGAGCTGACCTTTTCCAACGCCGAATTTGAGCGCCGGCTCGGCGGACTGCGCCGCATCATGGCCGATAAGGACCTGGACGCCGTCGTCCTGACCAGCTACCACTCCATTAAGTACTACTCCGACTTCCTCTTTACCTACTTCGGCCGGTCCTACGCCATGGTGGTCACCAAGGACGACACCGTGACCGTCACGGCCAACATCGACGCCGGCATGCCGTGGCGGCGCAGCTATGGCGACAACGTGGTGTACACGGACTGGCGCCGGGACAACTACATCTTCGCCATCCAGGAGGCGCTGCGCACCCGCGGCATCAACCCCCGCCGGCTCGGCGTCGAAGACGATTCGCTCCCGCTGGATAACCGCAACAAGATCCAGGCGGCCTTCGCGGGAGCCACCCTGGTGGACGTCGCCCAGGCGGCGATGCGCCAACGGATGATCAAGTCGGCCGAAGAGATCGAGGTGATCAAGCACGGGGCCCGCATCGGTGACCTGGGCGGCGAAGCCATCCGCAACGCCATCACCGCCGGCATCACCGAATATGAGGTCGCCCTGATCGGCACCGAAGCCATGGTCCACGAAATCGCGCGGACGTTCCCGGACTCGGAAATCCGTGACACCTGGGTGTGGTTCCAGTCCGGCATCAACACCGACGGCGCCCACAACTGGGCCACCACGCGCAAGATCCAGGAACACGACATCCTGTCCCTGAACTGCTTCCCCATGACCTCCGGCTACTACACCGCGCTGGAGCGCACCCTGTTCTTCGGCGAACCCGACGCCCGCTCCCTTGAGCTGTGGAACATCAACGTCGAGGTCCACAAGCGCGGCCTCGAGCTCATCAAGCCCGGAGCTGTCTGCAAGGACATCGCCGCCGAGCTGAACGAGATCTACGTCAGCCACGGACTTCTCGCCAACCGGACGTTCGGCTACGGACACTCCTTCGGCGTCCTGAGCCACTACTACGGCCGCGAAGCCGGACTGGAACTCCGCGAGGACATCGACACCGTGCTCGAGCCCGGCATGGTGGTCTCCATGGAACCCATGATCACCGTCCTGGACGGCCAGCCCGGCGCCGGCGGCTACCGTGAGCACGACATCCTGGTGGTCGGCGAAGACGGAGCCGAGAACATCACGAAGTTCCCGTTCGGCCCCGAATACAACATCATCGGAGCCTGAGGCGCCCAGACCCCCTGAAGGCAGGACCCAGAAGCGGCGCCACGTCCACCGTGGCGCCGCTTTTGGGCCCTCATGCGGAATGATGGTAGACACCATGACCCCAGCAGAATCTCCCGGGACCACCGGAAACGGCGACACCAAGGGCACCTCCGTCATCGTCAACGCCATCGCCGTGCTGCGAACCTTCACGGCGGACGAACCGTTGCTCGGAGTCACCGAGATCGCCAACCGGGTGGGCCTGCACAAGAGCACGGTTTCCCGGATCCTGGCCACGTTCGAACAGGAACACCTGGTGGAACGCGATCCGGAAACCCGCCGCTTCCGGCTGGGGCTGGGACTGATCGCCGTCGCCGGGCCGTTGCTGGCCGAACTGGAAGAACGGCGGGTGGCGTATCCCGTCCTGCGTGAACTTACCGAACAGACCGGCGAAACCAGCGCCCTCATGGTGTGGAACGGCGCAGAGTCAATGTGCGTGGAGCAGATCGCCAGCCACCACCAGATCAAGCACACCACCCCGCTGGGAGCCCGGTACACCGACGCCATGAGCGCCTCCGTGCAGGTCTTCCTGGCCGCAGCGCCCGTCGAACGCGTCCGTGTGCTCCTGCGCAGCGGGGCGATCAGCTACCCGGGACTCGATGATGCGGGCCTGGATGGCTACCAGATCAAGCTCAAGGACGTGACGGCCCGGGGCTGGGCCATCAACTACGGCGAATCCTCCATCGATGAAGTGGGCGTCGCCGCTCCCGTCCACGACCACCGCGGCGACATCGTGGCGGCGGTCCTGATCTCGGCGCCCCGGTTCCGCGTCTCACGCGAGGCTCTGCAGAGCCTGGGCGAAGCGTGCGCCGCTGCGGCCGACAAAATCACCAGCCGGCTGGGCGGGCGCGCGTCCAGCAACGGCTAGCGCGGCCCGCGCCCGGACTAAGGCGCCGAGCGCACGTCAGCTGAGCCGGGCCAGCCGCGCGGCCAAATGCAACGCTGCGAGCCGGCCCGTCCGCCGGGGGTCGCCGCCGCACAGCTCGAAGATCCGCTGCAGCCGTTGATGCATCGATTGCCGCTCCACGTGCAGTTCCCTCGCCGCCTGGGCCGTGTTGCAGCCGGAATCCAGCCACACGGCCAGGGTGCCAAGCAGCCGGGAATTGCGTTGCGCATCATAATCCAAGAGAGCCCCCAGCTGCTGGCGCACGAAGTTGCGCCGTTGGCCAGGGTCCAGGCTTCCCACGGCAAGGCGTTCGACGGCGAATGCCTCGCAATCGATCACGGGACTGTGCGGACCTTGGGTTCCCGTATGTGGTTGCCCCAGCGCGCCCGCCAATTCCAGGGTCRGCCTGGCCTCCGACAAGGACCAGGGGGCTTCCGAAATCCCGACGGCCACCGGGCCGACGGCAACCAGCGTGTCTGATGGGGCCGGTAGCGCCCGCAGGCCAGCCAGAAGTGCGTCCCTGCTGTCCAGCGGACTATCGCCCGGGAGGACCACCACCGCCAGCAGCTCGGCATTATCGACATAGGTTGCGCTGGGCTGCGCCCGCCGGGCCAAGAGCTGCTCCACAGAAGCGCGGAGGTGTTGGAGCATGCCGGAGCGGACCATGATGGCCACGATTGTGGCACCCGGCGGAATCCCGGCCGCGGAAGCCAATTGCTGGAGCCGCCAGGCCTGGCTGCCGGAATCAATCGCGCGAAGCAGGGCCGCCCCGGCGACTTCCTTGAGCCCGGGGGACATTCGCTGCAGCAACGCCAGGGCCAGGATGTCGACAGAACGATTTCCGGCCGTCCGGGCCAGGTTCTGGTCCTCGTCCGCAGGGACCCGCAGCAACAGCTGAGCCGCAAGGATGCCGCGGATCGGCACGTCGATGTGAATCAGGCGTGCCTGCTCCTGCGGCCCACCGGTGGAGGCATCGGGGTCGGCGGCCTCGGCCCGCCCCGGGCTTGCGCTGGCCAGGGTCGCGCCGGCTATGGACGTCAGCGTCACCTCGGCATTGATGATGCCGGCCAGCACGGCGAGGATCCGGTCCAGGCCGCCGCCGTGCGCCAGTTCGACAGCCATCGCGTGACTGGCCTCATCGGCCCGCCGCAATTGGGACACCGAGTCACTGACCAGCATCGAATTAATGGCCTGCGTGACTCCGACGAACGGCACCACCCCGCGAAGTTCGATCAGCGGAAGGCCGGCTGCTTCGGCGGCCGCCACCATTGAGGACGGCAGGGACGGCAGGGCGGACCCGGTTTCGATAGCTACGGCGGCAACGCCCCGCTCCGCCAGTTGGCGGATGTAGTTGACCTGCCGCTCCTCCGAGGCGAGGGCCAGGGCTTCTCCGCCCGTCAGCAGAAGTTCCCCGCCGGCCAGCAGGGGCGCGATATCAATGATTTCACTGGAGTGGATCCACCGCAGCTGCGCCCGGGCGGCGGCCCTGGCCGCGGCGCGGACAATGGGGTCGGCGGCCGCCATGGCCGGATGGTTCAGGACGTCTTGAAGAAGGATGGACATTACACTCCGTCGCGTTGCTCTGGGTATATTTAGACACATTGTATATAGTCGCATGTGGCCCACGACACATAATCTTGAGGAATCCCACACATCCTCGGAGGCTCCACATGCGTCAAAAATCCCCAGCGGCCCCTGCCGGCACCGCGCCGGAAGCGAGCGTAGACCACGAAGCGTGGCTCCAGCCCATCCCCGAATCACAACGGACCCGCAAGGTCTCCGGCCAGTTCTGGATCTGGGCCGGCGCCAATCTCGCCCCGATCAACTGGGTGCTCGGAGCGCTCGGCATCCAGCTTGGCCTGGGATTCGCGGACACCGTCACGGTTCTTGTCCTCGGAAACCTGATCGGGATGCTGCTCTTCGGCTGCTTCGTCCTGCTGGGCCAAAAGACCGGAGCGACCGGCATGGTGCTGGCCCGCGCCGCCTTCGGCCGGCGCGGCAACTACCTGCCCGCCGGCATCCAGGCTCTCCTGGTGATCGGCTGGTGTGCGGTCAACACCTGGATCATCCTGGATCTGGTCATGGCGCTGTTCGGAACGCTCGGCTGGGTTGACCCGGAGGCCAAGAACTACGCCTGGAAGATTGGCATCGCCACCTTCATCATGGCTGTACAGGTAGCCATCGCCTGGTTCGGCTATAAAGCCATCGCCGCCTTCGAGAAGTGGACCGTGCCGCCCACCATCATCATCTTGACCGTGATGTCGGCAGTGGCCTGGTTCGGCATGAAGATCAACTGGACCTACGCCGGCCCGGCGGGCCACATCCTGGAAGGCTCGGAACGCATCGCCGCGATGAGCGCGGTCATGACGGCCATCGGCATCGGCTGGGGCATCACCTGGTTCACCTACGCTGCGGATTACTCCCGCTTTGTCAGCACTTCGGTGCCCAAGCGCAAGGTTTACCTCGCGTCGGTGCTGGGCCAGTTCATCCCGGTCGTCTGGCTGGGCATCCTGGGGGCCAGCCTGGCGACCAACACGGGTGAAATTGATCCCGGCAAACTCATCGTCCAGAACTTCGGCGCGCTGGCCCTTCCTGTGCTGCTCATGGTGCTGCACGGCCCGATCGCGACCAACATCTTGAACATCTACACCTTTTCCGTCGCCACGCAGGCCCTGGACATCTCCATCAGCCGGCGCAAGTTGAACCTGTTCGTCGGCGTCTTCTCCCTCGCGGCCGTGATCTTCTTCATCTTCCAGGAGGATTTCGCCTCCGTGCTGGACGCCTGGCTGATTGGGCTGGTCGCCTGGGTGGCTGCCTGGGGCGGAGTCATGCTGGTCCATTACTTCTGGATCGAGAAGCGCTGGCCCGGCGACCCGTCCCGGCTCTTTGACGCCGTTGGCACCAAACGCCTGCCGGGCGTGAATCCGGCCGGTGTCGCTTCACTGCTCATCGGCATCTTCGCCACCTGGCTGTTCATGTACGGACTGGTGCCGGCCATGCAGGGCCCCATCGCCGTCGCCCTGGGCGGGTGGGATCTGTCCTGGCTCGCCGGGGGACTGGCCAGCGCCGCGGCTTACGCCGTCCTCGGTCCGCGGTTCCACAGGAAGTTCCTGGATGTCCCCACCCCCAGCGAACAGACCGCAGATTCACCTGAGGCAACCGGCCTTCCGGTCACATCAACCACGCCCGCCGCCCTCTAGCAGGAGATCAACCCCGTGAACTTCCCCGCTTTCGCCGACACCGCCCATCCCATCACCTGGCCCGAAGGCAATCGTGCCGCGGCGTCCTTCACCTTCGACGTCGACGCCGAATCCTGCACCATCGCCCATGACCCGCAGAGCACCAGGCGCATGTCCCTCATGACGCACCAGTCCTACGGGCCCAAGGTCGCCGTCCCGCGGATCCTGCAGATCCTTGAGCGCCAGCAGATCCAGGCGACGTTCTTCGTCCCGGGATTCACCGCCGAATGCTACCCGGACGTGGTCCGCCGGATAGCCGACGGCGGCCACGAGATTGCACACCACGGGTACCTGCACGAGCCCATGCAAGGCATCGACGCCGCCACGGAGGCGGGGTACCTGGACCGGGGCCTGGATGCCCTGGCCAAGGCCGCCGGCGTCCGGCCGACCGGCTACCGGGCACCATGGTGGGAGCTCAACTGGCATTCCCCCGCCCTCCTTGCCGACCGCGGGTTCCTGTATGACTCAAGCCTGCTCGACGGCGACGCGCCGTACCGTTTCAGCGTTGCCGAGGCAGACCCCCGCGATCTCRTGGAAATCCCCGTCGACTGGGCCCTGGACGACTGGGAGCAGTATGCCTTCTACCCGGGCGTCACCGGAAGCGGCGTCATCGAAAGCCCGGCCAAGGTCCTCGAAATGTGGACGCTGGAGGCCGAAGCCCACCACGCTGCCGGGAGCTGCTTCGTCCTGACCAACCACCCCTTCATTTCCGGCCGGCCGTCCAAGGCCGTGGCCCTGGAACAGCTGATGGACCGGGTCAAGTCGATGGACGGCATGTGGGTCACCACCATGGAGAAGATCGCGCAGCACACGCGCGACTCCGTCGAAGAGATCCACACCCACGCGCGCATTGCCGTGCCCGGATTCCCGGACACCGGTGCACAGTTCACGCCGGCCGACGTGCGGCAGCCCCAAGGAGCCACGGCGCGGCGCAGGGCCGGAATCTAGGGCACAAATCCGGCCCTGGCAAGCACAGGTCCCCGGCGCGGCCCCTCGTCAGAGGGTGGCTGGGCCGGGGACCTTCCTGCGGGGCGGCCCGGGGCCGGCGGCGAAGCTGGTGTTTAGCCGGTCTTGGCCATCGCGTAGGCCACGGTGCCGTAGGCCAGGGCGCCGGACATTTCGGTGAGCAGTTCCGGGTTGGTGTTGGCGATCGTGTCGCACGCCTCGTGGTAGCAGGGATCGAGGTCCTTGCCGGCCACCCCGCCGTAGGCCTGGGCCTGGGCCTGGGTCTTCCTCTTCTCATCGCCGGTGAACAGCCCGCCGCCGGGAATGCCGGCCGAGAGGAAGGCGTCGTAGTCCGAGCCGCCGTCAAAGGGCGTGGTCTCGGCCGGCAGCGCGTTCTCCTGGAAATAGCGGAAGAAGACGTCCTCTATCGCCTTGGACCCGGCCGGGCCGGCATGGCCGAAGTCCGTGCCGTCCCCGTCATGGACCGAGCGGACCCCGTTGGGCGAGGCCACCATGTCCACGTTCAGGTTCGCCGCGGTCTGGCCGATCTCGGCCGGGCTGAGTTCGTCGACGTAGTGCTGGGACCCGTACAGCCCGTCCTCCTCGCCGCCCCAGAACGCGAACCGGACCCGGTTAACCGGCGTGATCCCGGCCTCCTTCATCCACCGCGCGGTCTCCAGGACCGCCGCGACCCCGCTGCCGTTGTCATCAATGCCCGGGCCCTCCTGCACGGAGTCCAGATGCGCGCCCACCACCACGGTGTGCCCGGCACTGCCCCCGGTGTCGGCCAGGATGTTAAAGGACTCCACCGTCTTGCCGCGCCGGCCGTCCTCTTTGAACGTGAAGCTCTGCCGCACCGGCGAGTACCCGGCCGCGCGCAGCTGTTCCTCGACGTAGCGGGCCGACTCCTCATACCCCGAGGTCCCCGAGGCCCGGTTCCCGCCGTTGGCATCCGCCACCCGCTGCAGCGCCTGCAGGTGCCCCACCATGTCCCGGGACTTGAACGCCGCCAGCACCGCACGCGCATCCACCGTGCTCGCCGGGGTCAGCTGCGGAACCGCAGCACTCGGACTGGCAGACTCGGCGGGTGCGGCGGATTGGCTCGTGCCGCCGCCTGATTTGCCCGTGGCGCCACCCGAGGGTGTGCCGGATGGTGTGCCACCGGACGGAATGCCGGCCGACGGGATGTCAGCCGCGACCCCGGAGGTACAGGCCGACGTCGAGAGCAGGACCAGGGCGAGGAGCGAGGGAAATACGTGCTTGCGGAGAGTGATCATGCCGGGAGCCCATCACTAGTCGGTACAAGTTCGCTTGCTCCGGCTCGATCGGTCAGGACGCTCGCCACTGACGCTCCAGTAAGACGCGGCCACCATCGCCCGGCAAATACTCCTATCAGGTCGAACCATTGTCGGCCCCGCGGCTGTAACTTCAATAGCGCCTCGCTGTGAATCTGCTGTGCAATTGGGTTGCATCAACCAAGGACCACCAGACCGGTCCGGTGCTTAACCGGGAGGGGGCGCCGCAGACAGGCTCTGCGGCGCCCCCTCCCGTGGCGGCCCTAACTGGCGGGGGTGGCCGTTAAGCGAGCAGTCCCTCCACATCCGCCGCTTTCGGGTACGCCGTTTGCGTCCCCTTCCTGGTCGCTGCCAAGGCCGCGGCAACGGACGCGAAGGCGGCAGCGGCCGGAAGTGAATCGCCGGCGGCAAGGCGCGCAGCCACGGCCCCGGTGAATGCATCGCCTGCGCCGGTGGTGTCCTTGGCGTCGACCCTGGTGGGTTCAATGCGGGTGATGCGGCCCTCGGCGCCGGCTCCGGAGTCCAGGACGACGGAGCCGTTCGCCCCCAAAGTGACCACAACGCGGTGCAGTCCGCGATCGGCGAACTTGTCCCGGACCGGCGCCCACGCCGCGGCGTCAGCCCCGGCGTCGGGCACGGCGGCGCCGCCCAGGAACAGCGACGCCTCATGCGCGTTCACCAGCAGGATGTCGCAGAGTGCGGCCAAGCTCGCCGGGATCTCGGCGTAGGGCGACAGGTTGAGCAGAACTGTCGCCCCGGCGTCGTGGCCCAAGCGGGCCGCGGCCTCAACGGTGTCCAGACCGACCTCGAGGCACAGGCACATCACGGACGCGCCCTCGAACAATTCGGCGGAAGCGGCAACATCCCCGGGCGCCAGTGTGCCGTTGGCTCCGGCCGAGATGATGATGTTGTTCTCACCGTGGGCGTCGACGGAAATGACGGCGACGCCGGTCGCAGCATCAGGCGTGCGGCGGACGCGGGAAATGTCCACCCCGGCCCCGGCGGTGGAGGCCAGAAGCATGGTCCCGTTGGTGTCGTCGCCCACCGCACCGATCAGCACGACCCGGCTTCCGAGTTTGGCCGCCGCGACCGCCTGGTTGGCGCTCTTGCCGCCGGGATTGACCGCAAAGCCATTCCCGTGCACCGTTTCGCCGGGGAGGGGGAGCCTGTCGCAGTAGATGGTCAGGTCCGCATTCAGTGAACCGACGACGACGATCCGGCCAGAGTCCGGGCGGGTCATTTCGCCTCAGCTTCCAAGGGCTTGGGAATCAGGAGTGAAGCGGCGAAAGCCGCCACGGTGATGATCAGGCCCACCGTGATCGCGGTCAAGTAGGATGCCTGGGCATCGCCCAGTGCAGAGGAGGCCACCAGCGCTGCCGGCAGGACCAGGAAGCTCAGGCCGGCGCCCAGGTTGAACGCGCCGGCGTTCATGCCGGGGAGAAAGCCGGGGTTGCCAGCTGGGGAGAGGACAACGCCAAGGCCGTTCAGCATGATGTTGACCGTACCCGCGTACATGATGCCCAGCAACGCTGTTCCGGCAATCATCATGGGCAGGCTGCTGAGGCCGAAGAAGGCGATGATCGCCAGGGCCACGACGCTGCCGGCCATGCCGATCCGCAAAACTTTGGTGTAGCCGAAAACCGGGGCCAAACGGCCGCTGATGGGTCCGACAACCCAGCCCAGGAGGGCGTAGGGAGTCAGGATGATGAGTGACATTTCGGTCGGTCCCACGCCGAAGCCGGGAGCCGTGGCCTGCACGTAGGCGGGAACGATGCCGTTGATGACCGCGAAGACGCCGGTCATGGTCAGGATTGTGGTCAGCAACGGCGCCCAAGTGGAGCGCTGGCGCAGGTGGGCGGTCTCCACCATGGGCTGCCGGGAGTGCTTTTCCACCGTCCAGAACCCGAAGAAGGCGATCACTGCAACGGCGATGAGGGCAGTCGCCAGTGCGAGGGTGCCGGGGGAGAATCCGCTGACCAGTTTGGAGGCCTCGTTGAGGGCTGTGAGCAGGGCGCCGACCGCGATCACGATGAAGAAGACGCCGGGCCAGTCCATCTTGGTGCCCACCGCCGGCTTGCTCTCACCGGCCAGAACGGCGACCAGGCCCGCCGCCACGACGGCCAGCACCACCATGAGCCAGAAGATGCTGCGGAATCCGTAATGCTCGGCGAAGTAACCGCCGACAAAGGAGTCGACGCCGGCAACCCCGCCGTTGACGGCGGTGATGAGGCCCATGAGGGCACCGTACTTCCGCGGGTCACTGACGGCGGAGCGCAGCATGATCAGGCACAGCGGGACCGTGGGGCCGCTGACGCCCTGGATGATGCGTCCGACGAAGAGCCAGGTGATATCGGGAGCCATGGCCGCGATCACCGAGCCGACAGCCATCATCAACATCATGCCCAGCAGGATCTTCTTGCGCCCCACAATGTCGCTCAGGCGCGGCAGGAAGAGGGAAAACAGTGCTGCCGCGGTGAAGAACCAGGTCTGGGACAGGCCGATCACGGCCTGATCGGTGTGGAGTTCGTTGCCCATCGTGACCAGGGCGGGGCTGAGCATCGATGCGTTGAGCTGGAAGGCAATGCAGGCCGTCAACAGGGCCGCCGTGAGTGCAGCGACGCTTCGTCCCGTTGTCTTGGATTCGTAAGTCAGAGTGCTCATGAGTTGGCTCCGTTTCCTGCGCCGATGCTGACGGCGGCGGACGGGTCCACGTCGCCGATGCGCACCAGGGCGTCTGTGACGAGGTTCCAGAACTTCGCGTGATCGAGGTCCACAGCAACAGACGTGTGGCAGTCCTCCGGTGCCGGGGCGCGGAAATCGGCGACGGTCATGCCGAGCGTCAGTTGGCCCTGCAGTTCGATGTTCACGGGGACTTTGCGGGTGGTCATCACCGTGGGATCGATGACGTAGGCCACCGCGCAGGGGTCGTGGACGGGCGGGTAATCGAAGCCCTGGGCGTCCTTGTACGTCTTGGTGAAGAACTCCATCAGCTCCAGCACGAACTGGGCGGGCTTGGTACCCACGGCGGCGATTTTTTCCACGACTTCGGGGGTCGCGAGGGCCTGGTGCGTGAGGTCCAAGCCCACCATGACCACCGGCCACGGCTCGTTGAACACAATATGTGCGGCCTCGGGGTCGATGATGATGTTGAATTCGGAAACGGCGCTCCAGTTGCCTACGTGGTACCCGCCGCCCATGAGCACAACTTCTTTCACGCGCTCCACGATGCGCGGCTCCTTGCGGGCCGCCATGGCAATGTTGGTCAGTCCTGCCGTGGGCACCAGCGTCACAGTGCCAGGCTCGTGCGCCATAACAGTGTCGATGATGAGGTCGACGGCGTGGCGCGGGTCCAGTTCGATGCTGGATTCGGGCTGGGCGGGGCCGTCCATGCCGCTCTCACCGTGGATGTCGGGGGCGGTTTCGATGCTGCGGACCAAGGGCCGATCGCAGCCGGCGGCGAAGGGGACGCCGGTGATGCCGGCAATCGTGCCCACCGACAGGGCGTTGCGGGTGACCCTTTCGAGGGTCTGGTTGCCGACGACCGTTGTGACCGCGAGCAGCTCAATGTACGGATTGCCGTGAGCCAGCAGCATGGCCACGGCGTCGTCATGGCCTGGGTCGCAGTCCAGGATGATCTTCCTGCGTTCCGGTTTCAGGGTGATGGGATCCACGTAAATATCTCCACGTCGTTGGGGGTCCGCCGGGGCGGTGCGATAAAGCGTTCAGAGTGAGTTTGGCACTGTCAAGCGTCAAGCGTCAAGCGCTTAACGTAAGTGACGTCAAGCGCTTGATGTCTTGCGGCAGGTGCGATGCGTCACTCCCGGCTACGATCGAGGTATGGAATCCGGCGAACAAGTACACGAGCTTCGGGGGCGCACCCCGCGCGTCACTGCGGCGATGGTGGCTGCGCGGGCCGGGGTCTCCACCGCAACGGTCTCCCTTGTGGCCAACGGAAAGACCCAGGGGCGGGTCTCGGAGGACAACATTTCGCGGGTCCGGGAAGCCATTGCGGAACTCGGCTATGTGGTGGACAGTATTGGCAGTTCGCTAGCTAAGGGCATCAGTTCGATCGTCATTCTCGTGGCGCCGGACATCTCCAACCCTTTCTTCGCCAACGTCATTGCAGGTGTCCGCGGCGCGCTCGGCGCCGAATACCAGCTGCTGCTCTCCGTCACGGACGCCGGGGAGTTCCCGCGCGTCGACGACGTCCGCAGGCTCCTGGCTTTGCGGCCGGCCGGGCTGCTCGTAGATGCGCCCAGCGCGGAGTTCCTGGAGGATCTTTCCGTCGCTGGGCCTCTCGTTCTGCTGGACGCCCCCGGCTTGGAGTCCTTTGCCCCCTCGGTGAATCTCGACGTCGGACACGGCGCCCGCCTGCTGGCCCGGCACCTGGCGGACGCCGGACATAAACAAGCGGCGTACATGGACAGTGTGACCGGCACGGCGACCTTCGATATCCGGCGGGCGGCATTCCTAGAGGAGTCCGCGGCGCTGGGCATCACCGTGGCCACGGACCATGTCATCGGCACCACCATTGACGTCGGCGCCGCCGCCGGCGCGTTCGCCGCGGCGTGGCCGGATTGGCAGCGGGACGGTGTCACCGCCGTCGTCTGCGCCACCGATACCCATGCCTACGGCGTGCTGCAGGAAGCCAGGGTGGCCGGCGTCCGCATTCCGCAGGAACTGGCCGTGGCAGGCTTCGATGACCTGCCCTATTCGGCCACGTCCAACCCGGGCCTGACCAGCGTCCACCTTCCGGGCGACGCCCTCGGGGCCAGGGCCGGCGAACAGCTCCGCAGGGTCATGGAGGGCAAGGGCTTGGAACAGCACCAGCTGATCCTCCAGGGTTCACTGATGGTCCGCGGTTCCACGGAACCGGCCAGCACCTAGAAAACCGGACCGAGCCCACCCGCGAACATCTCACCCGAGGAGTTGTCAGCATGACCAACGCAGACGCCCTGACCATCCACAATGCCCGGATCTTTGACGGACATTCGCCCGAGCTGGCGAGCGGATCCATCCTGTTCCGGGACGGGATCATCCAGGAGACCGGCGACGTCATCCCCGAAGGTGAGGTGATCGACGCCGGCGGCCGCGTCGTGGTGCCAGGGCTCATCGATGCCCACTTTCACGCGTACGCCGTGGGCTTGGGCGGCCTTGAGGTTGAGCGCTCGCTCCTGAGCTACACCGCACTGGTGGGGGCGCGCCGCTTGGGCGCCGCCGTGCGGCGGGGATTCACGACCGTCCGCGATGTGGCCGGCGGGGACAGCGGGCTGGCCCGCGCCATCCGCAGCGGCCTGGTCACGGCTCCGAGATACTACTACACGGGTCCGGCCCTCAGCCAAACCGGTGGCCATGGCGATCCCCGTTCCGCGGATCTGGATGTCTGCTTCGATCACGGTCACATGTGCGCCGTGGTGGACGGGGTGGACAACCTGCGCCGGGCAGTTCGTGATCGGTTCCGCACGGGAAGCCACGCCATCAAGATCATGACTTCCGGAGGCGTGGTCTCCCTGACAGATCCCATCCGGCTGCCGCAGTATTCAGCGGAAGAAGTCCGGGCGGTGGTGGACGAGGCCACCCGGCGCAAGAGTTACGTGGCGGCCCATGCGTATTCACCCGAGGCAATCAGGCATTCCGTGGAAAACGGGGTACGTTCCATAGAACACGGGAACCTCTTGGACCGGGACACGGCGCAGATGATGGCCGAGCACGGGAGCTTCCTCGTGCCGACGCTTGCCGCCTACGACGCCATGAGCCGAAGGGGAGCTGCAATGGGCCTGAACCCCGTTTCCCAGGCCAAGAACGCCGAGGTGCTTGAGGCCGGCAAAATTGCTGTGGAACTGGCCCTGCAGGCCGGAGTCAAGGTGGGCTTCGGATCCGACCTGATGGGGGACCTTGAGGATGATCAGCTTGTCGGCATTCGGCTGCAGATCGAGGCGGCAGGCGTCTTGGAGACGCTGAGATCCCTTACCTCAGTAAACGCAGAGCTCCTTCAGGACCCAAGCATCGGGAGCATCGGCGCTGGAATGGCGGGCGATGCCGTGATTCTGGACGGCGACCCCTTTGTGGACCCGGCAGTTCTCTGGGACCACAACAGGTCGAGGACTGTTATCCACGACGGGCGCATCATTCGGTGACCCTGGAGATGCCCGGGCGGGCTCAGGAGGGCCGGCGTTAGGGGAGCTCGCGGGGCAGAAATCTCGTTGTTTCTTAAAGCAATACAACTGTTGACTAGTGAGCAACTTCACAGTTACAGTTGCGAAACCGAAAAGCCGCCGGAAGGCGGACTCGAGATCTCCAGGTGGAATGGATGGCGCGCGCGAACCGCGGCTGTCGCTTCTCCTTCTCTCTTCACTTCTTCTCCTTCACTGCGCCACACGCAATCACACGCACCGCACCCCGCTACGCCCGCAATCCTGCACGCCCTCTTTTGGCGTGCCCGCGTCCATGAGAGGCACTTCCCCCATGACAGCATTCCGTTCCACTCCCTTTGACCGCAGGCAGCTCCTCAAAGCGGCAGCGCTGACGCCATTTGCGGGTCTGGCGCTCTCCGGCTGCGCGGCGAAGCCCGCCGAAAGTGCCGCTGCCAACAAGACGGTGACCGTCACGTCCTATGGCGGCTCGTACAACGACCAGCTGACCCAGACAATCCTGGACCCGTTCTCCAAGCAGTCGGGGATCCAGACGACGCTGCTGGCCAACACCTCCCTGGCCGCGCTGAAGGCCCAGGTCCAGTCCGGCGACGTGCAGTGGGACCTCGTGGAAATCACGGCGCCGGAGTATGAGGTGGCCGTGGCCGAGGGGCTGTTAGAGAAGTTCGACTACGACATCATCAGCGACAAGGGCCTGCCCGGATACGCGAAGGCTGAATACGGCATCAAGTACCTGAGCTTCCTGTTTGTCATGGCGTGGGACCAGAAGGTCATTTCCGACGCGCAGGCCCCGAAAGACTGGGCCCAATTCTTCGACCAGGGCAAGTACAACACCAAGCGCTCGGTGTACAACCAGCTCTCCGACAGCTCCGTCCTGGAAGCCGCGCTGCTGGCCGACGGTGTCCCCTTCGACAAGATCTACCCGCTCGACGTCGACCGGGCCCTGAGGGTTCTGGGCCAGCACCCGGGAAAGGACCGGCTGCTGTACCACGCCGCCAACCAGGAGCCCATCCAGCAGCTCACTTCCGGCGAGGTCTCACTCTCCACCAGCTTCAACAACCGCATTAACGCAGCCCGCAACGACGGCGCGAAACTGAACTTCTCCGCCGAAAACGCCGTCCTTGCCGGCGACTACTTCGTGGTTCCGAAGGGCGCCAAGAACAAGGAAGCGGCCTTCAAGCTGATGAACTTCATGTCCAACGACGCCGAGGCCGGCGCGGCGTTCGACAAGGTCACCAACCTGACCCTGGCCAACACCCCGGCGCTGTCCAAGCTGCCGAAGGAAATCGCCGACACGCTTCCCACCAGCCCCCGGCTCGCGGACAAGATCCTGGTCCGCGACGACAAGTGGTGGTCGCAGAACCTGAAGAAGACCGAGCAGCAGTTCAAGCTCTGGCAGGCCAGCTGACATGAGCAACGCAACTCTCGAGCGGCCCCGGCCGCGGGGCCGCGGTGCGCCTGCCTCCGCCGAGGCACGACCACGACGGCGGCGCAGCGGCTGGTGGCTGCTGCTGGCTCCGATCCTTGCCTTCGACGTCGTGCTGTTCCTGACGCCGCTGGGCAAACTGGTCGGCGCAAGCTTCGCCGACAACGCCTACCAGCGGGTCCTTGAGGACCCGCTGGTGATGCGCGCCCTGGTCAACACCCTGACCATCAGCCTGGCCAGCACCATTGTCACCGTGGTGCTCGGCTACATCATCGCCATGGTGCTGTGGCGGGCCGGCAACGTCACCCGGGTGATCCTGTTCGCCGTCGTACTCCTGCCGTTCTGGACCGGCATCCTGGTGAAGAACTTCGCCTGGGCCGTCCTGCTGCAGGACAACGGCATTGTGAACGCCTTCCTGCAGGGAATCGGGCTGACCGGTGCGCCGGTCCCGTTGCTGCACAACCGGTTCGCCGTGATCGTCGGCATGGTGCACTGCCTCCTGCCGTATGCGGTGTTCCCGATCTTCTCCTCGCTGACATCGATCGATGACCGGCTGGGGCTCGCGGCCCGCTCGCTTGGCGCGCGGGAAGGATCCGTCTTCCGCACGATCACGCTGCCGCTGAGCATGCCCGGCATTTCCGCGGCCGGGCTGCTGGTCTTCATCATCAGCACAGGTTTCTTCATCACCCCGGTGGTGATGGGCGGGCCCGGCGACATGATGATCGCCAACCAGATCGACTACTACGCCCGACAGCTGACGGACTTTTCCGGGGCCGCTGCGCTGGCCGTCATCCTGACGGTCATGGTCAGTATCCTCGTGGCCGTCTACCAGCGCGTCCTCAAGGCAGGAGGCCAACATGAAAACAACTAATCCGCAGCACCGGATGCTGGCGCTGCTTTCCATCCCGGCCTTCCTGTTCCTCGTCATTCCGACGGCGATTGTGGTGCCGGTCGCGCTGAACGACAGCCGCTACATCACCTTCCCGCCGGAGGGAATCTCCTTCGCCGCCGTGGCCGGATTCTTCGCCGACCGGGCCTGGACCTCCGCACTGACGGCCAGCCTGCAGTCGGCGGCGATCGCCGTCGTGATCGGCGTGCTGCTGGGCGCCACCGCGGCGATCGGCCTGCACGGGCGCAAGTTTCCCGGCCAGCCCGCCGTGGTGGGTCTGATTCTCGCGCCGATGATCGTGCCGACCGTGGTGCTGGCGCTGGCGTTCTACCAGTTCTTCATCTCGATCGGCATGGTGGGCAGCATCGTCCCCATCGGCCTGGCGCACGCCGTGATCGCGACCCCCTATGTGTACCTGACCACCCGCGCCAGCCTCGCCGGGCTCAACCCGGCCCTGGTCCGGTCGGCGCAGAGCCTCGGGGCCGGACCGCTCTCCGTCCTGCGGCACGTGTATCTGCCCATCATCCTGCCCGGCCTGATCTCCGGGGCGCTCTTCGCGTTCTCGGTCTCCATCGATGAGACGGTGATGTCCCTGTTCATGCAGTCCCCGGGGGCCACCACCTTGCCGGTGAAGATGTTCACGGATATCCAGTTCAACCTGACCCCGAAGATCGCGGTGTCCTCCGCCCTGCTGGTCAGCGTCGCCACCATCGGGCTGCTGCTCCAGGTCTTGTTTGTCCTCAAGCGCCGCTCTTCAACCCGGATGCTGCCGCTGGCCGTGTCCGCACAAACGTAAGGAAAGTCGATGACCGCATCAGTGATTTCCGCGGGGCCCATTCCCGGCACGGGCAGGGCCGCCCAGGGCGCCATTGAGCTCCGCCAGGTCAGCAAGCACTACGGCGACGTCGTTGCCGTGGACGAACTGGACCTGACAGTCCAGCCGGGGGAGTTCGTGACCCTCCTGGGCCCCAGCGGCTCCGGCAAGACGACCACCATGATGATGGTGGCGGGATTTGAAGAACACACCGCCGGAGCCATCCTCATTGACGGCAAACCCGTGGACACGCTGCCGCCCCGGGACCGCAATCTCGGTGTGGTGTTTCAGAACTACGCCCTGTTCCCGCACATGAGCGCGCTGGAAAACGTGGAGTTTGCGCTGCGCATGAGGAAGGTGCCGCGCGCGGAACGCCGCCAGCGCGCCGAGGAAGCCCTCGACCGTGTGGGACTGGGCAAGATGGGCGGGCGCAAGCCGCGCCAGCTCTCGGGCGGACAGCAGCAGCGGGTGGCGCTGGCCCGGGCACTGGTCTTCAACCCGGCGGCCCTGCTGCTGGATGAGCCGATGGCAGCCCTGGACAAGCGCCTTCGCGAGCAGATGCAGGAGGAGATCAAGACCCTGCAGAAGGGCCTGGGCATCTCCGTGCTGTTCGTGACACACGACCAGGACGAGGCCATGGCCATGTCGGACCGGATCGTGGTGATGCGGGACGGGAAGATCGTGCAGTCCGGCCCGCCGGAGGAGGTGTACAACCACCCCATGACCGACTGGGTGGCCAGCTTCCTGGGCGACACCAACCTCATCCCGGGCACCATCGTGGAGCGCAACGGCGAGGAAGCCGTGGTGGACCTCGGCGGACTGGGTATGGCAAAGGTCCGGGACCGCGGGGCAAGCGGTGAGAACTACGCCGTCTCCATCCGCCCGGAGCACCTCAAATTCAGGACACGGGCTACGGCGGGCAACGGATGCGCCGCGACCCTGGTGTCCTCCACGAATCTTGGCGCCACGGTCCGCCACCGCCTCACGGCCGGCGGCCACGACCTCCAGCTCCGTGAGCTGAGCTCCGACAGCGCCGCCCGGATCCGGCCGGATGAGGAGCTGTGGGTGGGCTGGGACGCGGACAAGGCCCAGCTGCTGGTCCTGGAGTCCTGACCGCCGGATGCTGTGACGGCCGGGCCGGTTCCGGCACCCCTCCGCGGGACATGCCCTCCTCCGGCGCCCAGGGATGGACATATGCCCACTATGTCCATCCCTGAGCCGCGCCGGGGGACAAGTCCATTCTGATAAGGGGGCATGTCCACTGCTGAGCGCCGGCAGGGGGCATGCCCTCGGTCGGACACGTTGACTCTGGCCGGTAGTACTCAGCCGAACTCTTTGATGAAGTCCAGGGCGGTTTGGGCGACCTCAGGCCAGCCGTGATCGATCGTGAGAGAGTGGCCGCGGTCCGGCAGCTCCTTGATTGCCGTGTGCGCCGAATTTCTTTTTTGACGCTTGTAGGACGCATTGGCGATGGCCCACGGCACTGTGTGGTCTTTCTCCCCGGAGATGATCAGCAACGGACCCCGATCCGGATTCTTCGTGTCGACCTTGGCCTCGGTGAACGGGTTGAGGTTTGCGGTTGCAGCCTGGAACAGAGGCACGCCAGAGGCCGCGACATGAAAGGTGTCAAACAATTGACGGGCTTCGTCCTCGTCCAGGGCATTGGCCCAGCCGAAACGGAACTCGTCAAAAGTCAGAGACACTGCACGCTTGGCGTTGGCGGGATTCGTGATCACAGGCGCTGCTGACTTTAAGGCTGAGGCCGGCAGCGGCAGGACTCCCCGGAATGGTGCGGGGTCGATCGCCACCGTGACTGCGGAGGCTCCGGTTCCGGCGATCCTCTGGGCGATGAGTCCGCCGAAGGAATGCCCCACGACAGCGGGCTTGATGGTGAGCCGGCCAATCGCGTCGAGGTAGTGGTCCGTGACTTGCCTGACCATCTTCTTGGCAAAGACCTCCGGGTCGCGTCTTGCCTCATCGACGCTTTCGGGATCATCGGGCCACGTGGGGGCGAGCGTGGTGTAGCCGTTTTCCTCATACAGGGCCCGCCACCGGTCCCAACTGCTGGACAGGAGCCACAGTCCGTGGACGAAGACGACGGGTTTGAGGCCGGAAGCGTTCGCCCGGTCCACCTGCTGTTGCTCGAGGTTGGTCATATCAGCCATGGCGCTCATCCGTTCGCGTGTGCATCGCGGGCCGTCGGTGGGGGACGCGGGGACGTCCTCCCGCAGGCACGAGTATGCCTGCGGGCCATGGCGAAGGCAATGCCTTTGCTGAATGCCGGCACGGGCTGCAGGCCGCATGGGGCAGGTCCGTGGCCGGTCGGCGACGCGGAGTGCAGCCATGGTCTGCGGTCCGCCACGCGCACCGGGTCCCAAACCCGTGGCTTGTCAGGACCGGCCCTACAATGGTCTCGATGATGCCAGGACATATAGCAGCTGCTGACGGAAAGAACGTGCTGAGCATCAGTGCGGGCATCATCACATCCGTCTGGCAGCCGGGCACGTTTGTTGATGTCGACGATGCCAGGGACGCGATGCTGGCCGTAGCGCAGATCAGCGGCGGAATACCTATGCCGATGCTCTCCGAAATGACGGACGTGGAGATCAGCGCGGCCGCCAGGTACGAGTTCGCGCAGACAACAGGGGTTCTGGCGATTGCCGTGCTTGGATCCAGCACCGTGGATCGTGTGATCGCGGCGGCCATGAGCCGGCACACCCGCTACCCCCACGAATTCTTCACGTCCCGGGACAAGGCCACGGCCTGGCTGAGCAACTTCACCTCCAGCGGCCAGTCCGGTGGATACACGGACGGCATATCCGCCCTGGCGTGACAGTGCCGGCCTGCCCCGGTCAGGCCTTGTCCACAGTAAAAGCCGCTCCGGCCTCCTTGACTTGCTGGTTGGTCGCGGCCCAGCTGGCCAGCAGCCGCAGCGCATCTTCCGACGCGGAGCCGGGCTCGGCGTTGTAGACCAGCAGGGACAGCCCGGCGTCGGCGGAGACGTCCATTGCCTCGTACATCAGGTGGAGATCCCCGACCACAGGGTGGTGCAAGTGTTTGAGCCCGGTGTAGTGCTGGCGCACGTTATGCGCCGCCCACAGGGTGCGGAACTCCTCGCTCCGCGTCGATAGTTCCCCGACCAGGTCGGTCAGCCCGCGGTCGTAGGGATCCCGGCCGGCCTCGGTGCGCAGGATCGCGACGGTGTCGCTCGCCGCACGGTCCCAGCCCGGGTAGAAGCTGCGCGATCGCGCGTCCAGGAAGATGAACCGGGCATGGTTGGCCGGGCGGGCCGGACCCGCGTACATGTCCGAATACAGGGCATGACCCAGCGGGTTGGCCGCAAGGATGTCCATGCGTCCGTTCCGCACAAAGGCGGGCGCGTTGGCGATGGCGTTCAGCGTCAGCTGAACGCTGCGCCGGACGGACTCCGCGGGACGGGGACGACGGCGGGTCCGGCTGCCCGGGGCCGCTGCCCGGGCCAGATCGAAGAGGTGGGCCCGTTCGGCGTCGTCGAGTTGGAGGGCACTGGCCACAGCGTCCAGAACTCCCTCCGAAACGCCGGACAGGTTTCCCCGCTCCAGCCTCGTGTAGTACTCGACGCTGACGCCGGCCAGCATGGCGACTTCCCCGCGGCGGAGTCCGGGGACCCGGCGTTTCGCGCCGTAGATCGGCAATCCCGACTCTTCGGGGGTGATCTTGGCCCGGCGCAAGGCAAGGAACTCGCGGGTCGCCTCTCGATTGTCCATGCCATCAACGTTAGGCCTTTGGGCTCTCTGAGGGAGGCCCTGCCAGTACCCCTATCAGCAGGGACTCCCTCACGGCTGCGTTACCGGGTTTGATGGATGGTGTTCCGTTGAACAACCCCCAACGATCAACAAGCAGGAGATTCATTGCTTACCGTCAACGCTTACGCATCACCGTCCGCGACGGGGCCGCTCGCCCTCACCACCATCGAGCGCCGCGACGTGGGACCCCACGATGTCCTGATCGAGATCAAGTACGCCGGGATCTGCCATTCCGATATCCACACTGTCCGCGGCGACTGGGGCCCGCAGACCTATCCGCTGGTTCCCGGCCATGAAATTGCCGGCATTGTCACCGAGGTGGGAACGGCCGTGACCAAGCACGCCGTCGGTGACCGGGTCGGCGTCGGCTGCATGGTCAATTCCTGCGGTGAGTGCGTCAACTGCCAGGCCGGCGAGGAGCAGTACTGCCTCGCCGCGAACACCGGCACCTATGGCGCCGTCGACCGTGATGGCACCATCACCCAGGGCGGCTACTCCACCCACGTCGTTGTGACCGAGGATTTCGTGGTCACCATTCCCGAGGGCATCGAGCTCGACGTCGCCGCGCCGCTGCTTTGCGCCGGCATCACCACCTACTCTCCGCTGAACCACTGGGGCGCGGGGCCCGGCAAGAAGGTCGCGATCGTCGGCCTCGGCGGACTGGGCCACATGGCCGTCAAGATCGCCCACGCCATGGGCGCCGAGGTCACGGTCCTCTCGCAGTCGCTGAAGAAGCAGGAAGACGGGCTGAAGCTGGGCGCGGACCACTACTACGCCACGAGCGACGAGAACACTTTCACGGACCTTGCCGGCACTTTTGACCTAATCATCAACACGGTCAGTGCCGCGATCGACATCAGCTCCTACCTGCAGCTGCTGACCCTCGACGGCGCACTGGTCAACGTCGGCGCCCCCGCGGAACCGCTCCCGGTGAACGCGTTCGCCCTGATCATGGGCCGCCGTTCCTTCGCCGGTTCGATGATCGGCGGCATCCGCGAAACCCAGGAAATGCTCAACTTCTGCGCCGAGCACGGCCTGGGCGCCGAAATCGAGGTCATCCCAGCCGCGAAGATCAACGACGCCTACGAGCGCGTCCTGGCCTCCGACGTCCGCTACCGCTTCGTGATCGACACCGCGACCCTGAACTAGGACGCAGCGCACGAAGGACCCTGGGATTGGACGGACGCGGCCTCCCGTCGCGCCCGCCACCCGACAAAACACCCTGGGAGGAAATGACAGTGGAAATCCAAGCCAGGAAGCCAAGCGTCAAAGGGCCGGCGCAGATGTTCACCGGCGACGTCTGGTTTGACGTCCTCGCGGCCCCGCAGCCCGAACCGTCCCGCATGCGCGTCAACGCGGTGCACTTTGCCCCGTGCGCCCGCACGGCCTGGCACTCGCACGCCGTCGGACAGACCCTGCACGTCACCGAAGGTGTCGGCCTGGTCCAGGCCCGCGGCGGCGAAGTGACCGAAATCCGCCCCGGCGACACGATCTACACGCCGCCGGGCGAATGGCACTGGCACGGGGCCGCGCCGGACCATTTCATGACCCACCTCGCGATGTGGGAAGCGCCAGCAGAGGGCGCGGAGTCCGAGTGGGGTGACCTCGTGACCGACGAGGAATACAACGGCGCCAAGTAGCACGACCGCCAGGCAGTTAGCACGGCTGCGCTAAAACATCCGGCGCTGCCGGTGCGGGGCCAGCCCGGGGGACTGGCCCCGCACCGGCATGCCGGGCACAGCGTGGGCTATTGCCCCGGGGCCCGGTACGACGGCGTCTTCTTGGCTGCCGCGTCGAGATCCTCTGCTGACATGAGCGGTTTCATGTGCAGGTTCACGGCGCCGGTGGAATTGATCATCAGTGACAGGGCGACGGCGTCGGCCTGGTCGGGGATATCGAAGACTCCGACAACGTCGGTCTCCCCGAAAGCGTAGTAGAAGCTTTCCAGTGAGCCGTCCACCGATTTGAGGGCTTCGACAACGGCATCACGCCGTTTGGTGCCGCCCTCACGCATGAGTCCCTTGATTCCGTCGCCGACGTAGTTCGCTTCGAACAGATATTTGCTCATCGTTTTTCCTATCCTGTGTTCGCCCAGGACATCGGCATCCGAACGTGTGCCCGCTCCCAACGATGGAAGGTCCGAGGCTGGCCCCAGAGTGGGGGTCTGCCCACATGCTAGGCCTTCCACTTCACCCTTACAACGGTTCATTTGCGGCCACAACCGGGCTCCGGGCGGTCCGGGACTACCGCCGGCCGGAGGACAGGAACATAATCGGCGTATCAACCCGTACGGACAATGGAGGCGATCGACGTGTCTGTTTATACGCTCGGAATCTGGCTGGTGCATCCCGGCCGCGAGAACGATTTTGTGCAGGCCTGGCGGGATCTGGCCAGGAAGACGAAGGAAGACTTTCCCAACGCCAAAGCCGTGCTGATGCACGATCGCGACGTCAAGAACAGGTTCATCAGCACCGGCCCGTGGGAGTCCCTGGAACAGATTGAGCAGTGGCGGGATTCTGCCCTGTTCAAGCAGGGCCTCGAGGCAATGAAGGACATGCTGGAGCATTTCGAGGCGCGCACCCTGGACGAGGCCGCGAGCATCGGGTGGGATGCGACCGATATGTGAATTTACCGGGAACCGGCTCGCCGCCGGCTGCGCGGCGCGCGTTCCCGCCGGCTAAGCGGCGTGCAGCGCCTCGAGTACGGCGGCCAACAGGACATCGTTCCGGCCCCAGACGGGATCGAAGATTTCCACGTACCAGGCATCCGCCAGGACCAGGGCCAAGGTCTCGTTGGTCTCGGCTGCCCAGTCCCTGAGCTGGTCCTCCCCAACGGGCCCCTCGCTGCTGCCGAGCAAGGTCGCGACGTCGTCGTCCTGTACGGTCACCGGGATGGAGACGCTGCTCGCCTCACCGGGGTCGTGGACGACCGTCACCAGGCCGGTCCGTGCGGACAGGGCCAGGAGTGCCGTCGCCGCCTCCGGGCCGCAGAAGGCCGTCACGTAGGCGCGCTGCGCGAGGCCCCCGGCCTGAACGCCCGGCTGCGATTCCTTGGTGAAGAGCCCGTTGCGGTTCAGCCGGGCGAGCTCTCCGGCGATGGCCGCGGTCTCCTCGTCGAACCCGGGCGCGAAGACTCCCGGCTGGTATTGGCTGTTGCCCTCCAGCCAACGGGCGGTCAGTTCGCCTGCCGCCGGGATGGTGGAGGCCTGCCGCCAGACTTCGCGGTCCGCGAGAAGCCGGCCGAAGCTGTCCCGTTCCGTCGTGAACCTGGCCTCTGACATTTAGGCCTCCTGTGCTGTGGGGTGCGGGGTGGACTGCGCCGTGAGATGTGGGGTGGGGTGCGCCTGCGGGGCGTGGTGCTGCAGGAGGACGGACAACCGTTCGCAGCTGATCCGCAGCGCCTCCAGTTCACGCCGGCTGTAGTCCTCGATGATCGCACGGATCCGCTCGGTGAGGTGCTCGTCGTCGACCTCGAACTCGTGGTTCAGCGTGACCACGGAGAGCCCGTCCGCCGGCCGGATCTCCCAGTCGCCGCCGAGCTCCCGGAACGGGGGCTCGAGGTCCAGCTGGTGGAACTGGGCGCGGTGGCTGGCGGTGTCAAAGACGCGCCAGCAGTGGCTTGAACTGAGTGAGCCGTTGGACACCACGGACGTGCGCAGCTCGTGGCCGGCGTCGTCGCCGCTGACGCGCTCCGAGTACACCGTCAGGCCCTCGAGGTAGGGCCAGTGTGAGGCGTCGCGCAGCATGCTGAAGACAAGGTCCGCCGGGGCGTTGATGCCGAGCCGGTGCGTGGTCCGGTGCGTTTGCTGGTGCGTGCTCACTGACAAGTTCACCCCTCCTGTGTCGTGCTGTCACCTTGCAGGTCTTCTATGCAGGCTAGGCCAGTTGCGGCCTGCCGTGAACAATTCCGTCCCGTCGCGTCACGCAGGGCAATCTTCGGTAACACAGGGCGTCCGCAGGCAGCGTCCGCGGACGCCGGATGAACGGGTATTACCGCCTGTATCCCTTGGTTTCACCCGGTTTCACGGCGCTTTGACCGGCTCTCCCGGGCCCCGGATAGTTGCTGGCACCAGCACCATTTCAGTCCACTCTCAAGGGGAGAACATGTCCAGTCTTTCGTTTAAATCAGGCGCCGCGGTCGCGTTGGCGGCCACCACTGTCCTGGGTCTGGCGGCCTGCTCCGATCCCGGCGCCGCTGCTGCCGGCGGCCCGTCGGCGGCGCCGTCGTCGTCCACCGGGGTGAAGCAGTTCAACCTCTCGCCGCAGCAGGACCGCGTCAAGGCCACGGTGGATGCCGCGGCCGCCGCGCTCGTCCCGGAAGCCGTTAAGAAGGACGGGAAGCTGACCGTGGCGGTGAGCCCGTTTGCGGCGCCGCTGGCCGTTTACGCCACCGACAACAAGACCCCGGTGGGCAACGAGGTGGATATCGCCGTCGCTCTGGCCGAGTCCCTGGGCCTGGAGGCAGACATTGTCCCGACGGCCTGGGCCGACTGGCCGCTCGGCGTCGACTCCGGCAAGTACGAGGCTGTGCTGTCCAACGTCACCGTCACGGAGGAGCGCAAGCTCAAGTTCGACTTCGCCAGCTACCGTGAAGACAAGCTCGGCTTCTATGCCAAGGCGGACAGCAGCGTCACCAAGGTCGAATCGGCCCCGGACGTCGCCGGCAAGCGCGTGATCGTCGGTTCCGGCACCAACCAGGAGGCAATCCTGCTGCGCTGGGATGAGGAGAACAAGAAAAACGGCCTCAAGCCCGTGGAGTTCCAGTATTACGACGACGACTCCGCCTCCCAGCTCGCCATCCAGTCCGGACGGGCGGACCTCACGTTCGGCCCCAACGCCACGGCGGCCTACAAGGCGGCCTCCGACGCCAAGACAAAGCTCGTCGGCCTGGTCGACGGCGGCTGGCCGCTGAAGGCCAGCATCGCCGTCACCACCAAGAAGGACAACGGGTTTGCCGCAGCGGCCCAGGCCGGACTGAACCACCTGATCCAGGACGGAAGCTACGCCAAGATCCTGGACCGCTGGGGGTTGTCCGCGGAAGCCGTCGCGAAGTCGGAGCTGAACCCGGCGGGCCTGCCGAAGAAGTAGCCCGCCCGCGTTGGTTGAATGAACGGTACCGAAAGCCAACGAATCCCCGCCGGGAACGTCTCCGGCGGGGATTCGTTGTGGCTGTCTGGTGACCCAGCGGAGATCGTCTAGGCCTGTGCCGTGACGGAACTTGAATCGATGCCGACCTCGACGCTGGCACCTGTGCGGGCCGGGGTGGCCAGGCCGAGGTTCTCCCGCAGCGTGCTGCCCGCGTACTCCGTGGGGTACACGCCGCGCTCCTGCAGTTCCGGCACGAGGTGGTTGACGATGTCGTCGAGGCCGGACGGGATCAGCCACGGCGAGATGTTGAAGCCGTCGACGGCGCCGGTCCGGGCATACTCGCTGAGCCGGTCCGCGACCTCGGTGTACGAGCCGGTGAAGGTGGAGTCGCCCCGGCTGGTCTTGGCCGAGACGAATTGGCGGATGGACAGGCCCTTCTCTGTGGCCTCGGCCCGCCACTGGTCGGCCAGCTGGCGTGCCTTGGCGCCGTGGAAGCCGCTGCCGCGCGTTTCGGAGGCTTCTTCCACCACGGGGTCGATGTCCGGCAGCGGGCCGTCGGGATCGTAGCCCTGCAGCTCCCGGCCCCAGAACTGTTCGAGGTACGCGATGGCCTGCTGCGGGCCGATCTGCAGACCGCGGACCCAGGCCTTCTTCTCGAGGGCCTCCCGCGGCGTGGCGGCGAGGATGAACTCGCTGGCGGGCATGATCTTCACGTCCTGGGCGCCGCGGCCGGCCCGGAGGGTGCGCTCCACGATGTCGCGGCGGAACTCCAGGGCGTCATCGAGCTGCGGGTGCGCGGAAAAGATGACGTCCGCCTGCCGGGCGGCGAAGTCCCTGCCCTCGGGCGAATCCCCGGCCTGGAACAGCACCGGCCGGTACTGGGCGCTGCGCGGCAGCCGCGGGCTGACGTCGACGGTGTAGTGCCGGCCGGTGTGGCGCACCCGCCGGACCGAGCCCTCCGCCGACCACCGCTCGGCGGAGGCTGAGCCCGCGACGGCGCCGTCGTCCCACGCGTCCCAGATCCGCTTGGCGGTTTCCACGAAGGCCTCGGCGTGGGTGTACCGGTCGGCGTGGTCCAGATAACCGCCGCGCCGGAAGTTGGCGCCGGTCCAGGCGTTGTCCGTGGTGACGATGTTCCAGGCGGCGCGGCCACCGGACAGCAGGTCCAGCGTGGAGAGCCGGTGCGCCAGGTCTGCGGGGTCGTTGTACGTGGTGTTCTGGGTTGCGACGAGCCCGATCTTGGTGGTCACCGCGGCCAAGGCGGCGAGGGCAGTCTGCGCGTCGGGACGGCCGGCGACGTCGAGCGCGTGCGGACGGCCAAGATGCTCGCGCAGCCGCAGGCCTTCGCCGAGGAAGAACGCCGCGAACAGGCCGCGCTCGGCGGTCTGGGCGATGCGCCGGAACGATTCGAAGTCGGTCTGGGAGCCGGATTCGGCCGCCTTCCAGACGGTTCCGGAGTTGACGCCCTGGAAGAACACGCCCAGCTGGATCTGACCCGAGGGGATGAACCCGGACGCGGTGAATTCAGCGGCGGGGTGGGTGCTGTGGCTCATGGTGGGCTCCTTAGTTTTCCGCGCCGGGGGCGCTGGATGCGGCGGCGTAGCGGCTGGCTGGCCGTGCCAGCCCCAGCTGATCGCGGAATGTGGCGTCCGGGCTGGTGGGGGCGAGGACCCCGCGCCGGCGCAGTTCGGGCAGCACCAGCCGCGTCAGTTCCTCAAGATCCGTGTCCAGCACGGCGGGGTGCAGGCGGACCCCTTCGGCCCAGGCCAGCACCTCGGTGAGCAGATCGGTAAGCCCGGCCGCCGAGCCGATGAACTGTGCGCGCGGGCTCTGCCACGGGGTGTGGCCGTTCAGTCCGGCCAGCCGCTCAGCGGCGGGCTGGCCGCGGGAGTCCAGCACGACGTCGAGCTCGGCGATCAGCGCAGGCCCGTCGC